>JAAYVH010000298.1 GCA_012517255.1 Chthonomonadales bacterium | reverse complement strand
GTACCGCCGCCACCACCGTCGAACCGTATTGCCGCCGACGTTGAAGGCGGCCGCGGCCGCCTTCAACGTCGCGCCTGCCGCAACAAAGTCGACCAACTCGCGGCGCTTAACGAGACTCAGTGCAGCATTCCGATGTACACTCATGATCGAGGGGCTCCTTGGACTGTTTTGTCTGTCGACTACAGCATATCCAAGGTCAGCCTCTCATTACCCAACCTGTTGGTCCAACACACCTAGCCTTCGGGATTGCTTCGCTTCGCTCCTAACAAAGCTCTCAGCGCTTTCTTACACACCGACCGGGGCCTGGGCGCATGGTTGGGCAGCGTCGCGGCTCCGACCAGCCGCTAAGGGCGGTCGGCGTCGGTGTCCTTCGGGGGAGCCTGAGCCTCGTCCACGGGTCTGACGAGCAGCGTCTCATCGGCGCCGGGGACACCGTCGGCAGGTCGCAGGAGGCTGAGGTTCGGGTCTGGCAGTGGCTCAGCCGGACGAACCAGGATGTGCGCAGCTCGCTCATCTCGCGCGCGCTCGGCCAATGCACCAAGCGCGGCCCTCGCCGCGATGCGCACACGCGTCTCCGGCAACGTAGGGGCGGGACCCATCGCATGTTGCTCCACGGCCGATACCAGCCGGGTCGGCGCCTTCGCAGCCATCACATTGAGCAGGACAACAATGACATCGGCTTCACGCTCGACGTCCGCCGTGCGCAGAACCCAGGCCAAACCATCCCATTGCGTATCCGTGAGGACCGGAGCGTCGGGCTCGAGCATCGTCGGAAGCAGGCGCCGAAGCACGCTGAGAGCTCGCTGGCGATGACTGGCTGCGAGGTCTTCGATGTGGTCAGCGATGATCGGCAGCGCATGCTCGCCGCCGTGCGACTGGAGCTGACGCAGCACCGGCGATCGAGCCATGCTGCTCACCACGCTGGCCAGAACCGCCGACGGAAACGCGAACCATACAGCCTGAGTCACACCGGCCGACGCGGCCACAACTCCGGCCACGGCTACGATCCACAGAGCCCCGGCGACGTAGATCCGAACCACGGAGCGCCGTGCCTCCGCCCGGGTCTCAGCGGCCAGCCGCGCCAGCGCATGTGCATCTCGTTCGGTCATTCGGTGCCTGTCAGAAACCGCCATGCCATGCGCGCCACGATCTCGTAGGCGTTGTCCCACGCACCCTCGCGAATGAGCGACGGAGGATGCTGAGGCGCGCCGATGAACGGACGCAGCAGCCAGCCCATCTGCACGCCCACAAAGGCGTAGGTCGCCAACCACACGCGCAGGAGGCTGCGATGCCGACGGTCGGACGCGATGAGCGGGGCATACGAACGATGGAGCGCCCTCTGCGCTCCCATGGCCGCGATGCCGAACATCACCGCGTTGAACAGGATCGCGCCCTCGTAGCGCGGCGATGAGACGTACCAGAGCAGCGTCACGGGCGCTAGCGACGCCAGCACCACCGTCAGGACCGCCTGCGATGACACGATAGCCCCCACTGCGCGCCCGAGATCGCGCCGCAGGCCAAGGAGCGTAGTAAGCACGCAGAAGCTCGGCAGACTGATCGCAAAGGTGGCAAGCAGGAGCAACGGCACCTTAATCGCCGAGTAGACCATCTGCATCCACCGCCCGGGCGCCATGCCCGTGAAGGTGCCCATCATGGCGCCATAGAGCATGCCGAAAGCGCAGAGGCACAGGAGCGTGGCTGACCATGAGCGCTGCGGCCGAGCTTCTCCGTCGCGGACGTCCATCCCGCGCAGAAGCCGATCGGCGGTCGTCAGCAGGCTGGCCATGCAAGCCTATCCCAGCAAGCGGTAGAGCGCGTTCAGAACGGCCTCGAAGAAGCTCGACTCGCGCGGGCGAAACCACGCGAACGGAAGATGCGGTGCGCCGATGATCGGGCGCAGAACCCAGGACATCTGCATCCCCACGAGCCCGAACACGATGACCCACGTGCGGAACACCGACACGGTCTCGCTGCCGGGCTTCCGGCCCTTGACGGGCGTCAGGGCTCCCGTCTGGCCGACCGACTTCCATACCGGCGGCCATGGCGCAGGCGCAGAAGCCTGCGGTTCCGCGGCCTGCGCGACCTGTGCTGGTTCTGCCACGACACGCGGCCCAAGGTCGAAGTCCGGCTCATCCGGCAGCTCGGCCTCACCGGATGCGTCTTCCGATCGAGCGATGCTCAGCCGGTGCAGAGTCTGCAGGAGGAACTTCATGCCGAGCGCTCCAGCCACTCCGCACACCGCAACATTGAAGAGGAGCATGAAGGCATAGCTCGTGCTGCTGACCGAGAAGAACGCCACGATGGGTCCCAGCGAGGCCAGGACAGCCAGCAGCACCGCCATCGCCGCCACAAGCAGCCGCAAGACGGACTGAAAGGTGAGCCGCGAGCCCACCAGCGCGTTGAACACATAGAGCGACGGCAGCGTGACCACCAGCGTGAGATAGAACAGCATGGGCACCTTCACCATGCTGGCGACAACCTGCATGTAGGACGGGCCGCCGGGCTTGAACAGGGCAAAGCACGCGGCGCACAGCCCGTACAGCATCCCGAGCACAACGCTGATCAGCGCCAGTCCTCCGACGGGCGTCTCGATGGTCCCGCGCCGAAGCGCCGTGATGCGCGTTGCATCGCCGCGCAGAATGCGGTCAAGCTCCCTGAAGTGCTTCAGCATGGGCCAGCCTCCCCGATGAGGATCGTTGTTTGCACTACGGGCGGACCGGACACCTACGTGCCCGCCGGTTGGCCGTGGCACGACCGCCCTCCGCCGCCAGCCAACACAGGAGCGGCGGGTCCGCCCTACTTGCCGTCGGCGATGCGAGCCAGCGCTCTCTCAATCACCGCCTCTGCCTCGGCGATCTTGCCAGCCTGAAGCAACGCCGATAGCTCCCGTTCCACGTCCCGCGCAACGGGTGATGGATCGCGTCCTTCCGCTAGCCACTTCGCGAAGCCCTGCTGGAGTCGTTCCATCTTCGCCTTGAGACGCTTCGATGGATGATCGTCGCTGATCGGCTTCTCGGCAAGCCTGCCGCCCCCGAGCCATTTGCGATACGCCGCCAGGGCATCGGCGCTGAAGGCGCTCTTCTCCAGCATGTCGGGCAACTCGACGCCCGTCGCACCCGTGTTGATGCCCACCAGTACGGCCCCGTGGTTGTAGTGCCACGCGAGATAGGTCTCCCAGTCCACGAGCGTGCCGGGGAAGCCGCAGTTGGCTTCGACGCCTCCCCACGGCGGATTGCCGTGCTTCCGCAACTCGTCATACAGCACCGAGAAACCGTCCTCCAGAGGCCCCACGGCATACGTTGACCATCCCGGACGCGACCACCGGTTGAAGGCTGTTCGCGGCGGCGAGCACGTCACGGCATCGTCGGCTCCCGCGGGGATGTGCGGGTAGAGCTTCGACGATGGAATGCCGGCCTCCGCAAACTGGCGACACCAGTAGGCCACGGTCTCCTGGATGATATCAGTCAGCGCGTTGATCAGGTCTTTGGGCGGCCTCTTGGCGCTGAAACCTCTATCCAGCAACGCGCGGTAGCCGGTCTGCCCAAGAGGGGTGCCGTCTTCGGCGGCAAGCTTGGCTGACTCCGGATCGGTTCGCGCGTAGTTGTCAAACGTCGGCTCTGACCCAACGAGCACTCCGGCAAAGAGGCGCTCCTTGCCTTCCTTCTTCAGGCGCGCCACCTCCGGCAGGATGGCAGGAACGACAACTTTCCGGATCAGCCTGCGCCATTCGGCCCGAATGGCCTTGCTCGTGAAGCACATGGGGGGAGCCATGCGCTCAGCCTTGCCCCAGTTGAGATAGCGCACCTGAGCGGGGGGTCCCTCCCAGCCGAACCACTCGACATTGCGGCGATTGTCGGGGCTGTAGCCGGGCTTCTTCGGATCAAACCAGTTCCACAGCTCCGGACGACATTGCCAGTCTATATGGAGGTCGAAGTGCAGCATGACGGCCACATCGTTGTCGCGAGCCGCGCGGAACGCGGCTTTGACAAGCTCCGGTACGCTCCGCTCAAGGGGAAACGTCGAGCAGGGCAGCCCGAAGCCGAGCATCCGGCTCTGCCCGTCGCCGCACGTGCCGATGCGCCGAACCAGATCCCCAACCTGCTCCGGACTGCGCCAGAACAGCAGGTACTTGGGCTCCTCGGAGGTCAGCAGAGCCTTGGGATTACGTTGCGAACCGCTGGCGACCGCAGCCAGCATGACGGCCCCGAACACGGCGATGCGGGCAACATTCGGGGCGGGAATGCCGGGACGCTTCAGCATGTGCGATCCTTCCGTACGGGAGCGTTGCAGGCGACGCCTGTTTCGACGGCATCCGCGCCTATCCAGCTTATCTACGGCAACTCGACGTGCTCCGAACTGACGACACAATCGCGATCGTCAAAGAGGTTCATGTAGTACACCTTTGCGCCGGCCGGCAGAGTGGCGGTCGCCCTCCCTTGCGCCACACTGGCCGGAGCTGTCTCCCAGAGCCGGTCAGGCCACGGGCCCGTGTCGCGTGTGTAACAGAGCTCGGCGCGCACGATGTTCCTGCTCGTTCGGAAGGTTACCCAGGCAGTGTCATCTGATCGTCCCTGAGCAACGATGCGCGCCATGGGAGTGCCGCCCTTGAGGATGCTGTCGGCGAAGTCCCATATCTCCTTCGGGGCTTCCCCTGCCGGACCGTGTCCGTGAGGCATACGGAGGCGAATGGCCAGCGTCCTGGGCGTGCGCGGCAGGCGATAGGACTTCTGCAGCGTCGCAAGCGTGTAGGCAAAGTCATTGGTGCCCGTCACCCAGAGCATCGGCATGCGAACGCGCGGCAGGTGAACCGACGGGTCCCAGTTCGTCATCCAGGCGCGCGCTCGATCGGGGGGCATGCCCTTGAACACGTCGCGCCACACGTTCTCGTCGGTGTAGCCGCATCCATAGACCGGCGCCGCGAACCTGAACCGACTGTCAACTCCTGCGATGATGCAGGTGAGCCAGCCGCCCCACGAGATGCCGGTCAGTCCAATGCGCCGAGCGTCCACCTGAGGTTGGGCTCGCAGCAGAGAATGGGCCAGAATCGCCGACGCGACGGCATGATAGGGCCACTGGTCCCGCAAAGGACGGTCCGTCTGATCGAAGCCTCCCCACCCGGGAGGGCCGCCGTCGGGATGGCGCTCCCAGTTGCCGTAGGCGCCTCTGGGCACGCACCCGCAGGTATCCATGGCGATGGCAGCATAGCCCCGTTCATTCCACAGTCTGACCCAGTTGGCAAAGGCCGTGCCGCCGCCGCCATGAACCAGCACCATGCCCGGGACCTTCTGCCCGGCAGGTACGTCCGGGATTCCGATCCAGGCGAACACGCGCGTGCTGGGCTTGTCGCCATAGGCGGGCCCCTCGAAGAAGAGCGCCCGCACACCTGGCTCCTCGAAGCCTGACGCCGGATAGGTGCGAGGCGCTTTGCCGAGCGCTTTCATGTCCCAGATGGGCTGCGCCGGCGCAGCCGCGGTCACCACAGCAAGAGATAGCATGCTGAGAGCGTAGAGCATGGCGATGGTGTCCCTCATAGTAGGTCCCTGCGGGCCATTACCCGCAAGGTACCATATCGCCGGAGGTTGTTCACCATGCACCGGCCAGACGGCGCCGATCACGGCATATCTCGACGGGCACTCGTCGCAGGCGCATGCGGATGCGCTCTGTGCGCATCAGCGGGAGCAACCGCGGCGCGTCAGATCACGCTGGCGACCGTCAGCGCCAACTACAAGGAAGGTTTCGAGCAGATCGCTCGTGCCTACGAGAAGCGCCATCCCGGCACGCGCGTGAACGTGCAGGTCATGCCCGTCAACGGGTACGAGACCTGGCTTCGCACCCAGATCCCCGGCGGCAGCTCAGGAGCGCCCGATCTGTTCAACGCCAACTATGCCTGGGGCATGTACGAAAAGGGCCTCATGGTGAACATCTCGCCCTATCTTGCGCGCCGCAACCCCTACACCGGCAAGCCATGGATCGAGACTCTCAGCCAGCAGTTCATCGAGAAGTTCAAGGTCGGCGGCGATGTCTCGTTCATCCCCATGGACTTCATCGAGATCGCGTTCTACTACAACGCCGATCTGTTCGCGAGGCTCGGGTTGACAACGCCCCGCACCTGGGAAGAGATGCTGCGTCAGGCGGGGCGCATTCGCAATGCGGGAGTGATCCCGTTCGCTGTCCCGGGCAACGCCGATTCCTATTGGTCGGGCACCGTCGGATGGATCGCGCGCTTCTTCACCGATGCCTACACGCGCCACATCGTCCCCATGGTTCTCTCGCAGCCGGGCGATTGGGACTATGATGCGGCCAAGAACGCGGGCTTCAAACTGAACCTGAACGATCCCTACAACGACGCCTACGTGGTCACAAACGGCGAGCGCACGCTTGTTGCAGTGCGAGATGGGCGTATACGCGTGGACGATGAGAGGTTCGCCGAGGTGTATCAGCGCATCCGGGAGTTCTCGCGCCACTGGCAGCGGGGCTTTCACGGGGCCAACAGCCAGACGGCCTACCATCTCTTCCTCAGCGGGCGAGCGGCGGTCTTGCTGGAAACCTCGGCCCAGATCGGCCAGTTGCTCAAGGACATGGATGACCTTCCCGAGCGTGCCCGGTTCCGCTGGGGCATCTTCGCCGTGCCTCCTCTGACCACAAGCCGGTTCCGCATACCGCCGTTCCGCGGCGTCGGCGGCCCGGGTCTCGTCCTCGGCGTCGTCAAGAAAGACGCCGCTCAGGTCGCACGGACCATGGACTTCCTCATGTATCTGAGCTCCCCGTCATCAGCGCGCATTCTGGTGGAGCAGGCGCTGCGCAACAAGCGCCCGCTGACCGGGCCGATGCTCGTGCCGGGTGTTGAGTTCCCCGAGCATATCCGGAGGCTGTTCAGCCCGTTCGAGGGCCGCGGTTTCGAGCGCCTGTCATGGCGCGGTCTCATGGATGAGCAGCAAAGCGTGTGGGAATGGACCGTCTGGGCCCAGCGCTATATGGATGGCCGGCTCACCCTCACCGAGTTCCTTCGCCGGTACCAGAAGACCATCGTAGATGCCATCCCGCGCGTCATCGCCATGCAGAAACTCGACATGAACCCGCGTACGCGAGACAGCAAAGCGTGAAGATGGCCCGGAGCCGCAGGAGGCAGCGGCTCCGGACCGTGGCGCGAAAGGTCGGCTCGATGCGGGTGGTATCCGGGAGAGGCGAGCAGACGCTGGCCCCCGATGCGATGATTGCCCACGTGCCTGGCTCTCCGGCGAGGGCGCCGTTCCGATGCATGGTGCGGACCGCGAGGAGCGCCATGCTGTAGTGTCCCGGCGCCGCGATCCCCGTTGGAACTCCGCTCAGACCCGACACGGGCACCGGGGTCAGGCGATCCGTGTTGGTCCCGTCTCCCAGTTGCCCGTTCCAGTTTGCACCCCAGGCAAGCACGGTTCCGTCGGACTTCACAGCAAACGTGTGTACGCCGCCCGCCGATACTGCCGCGATACCCTCCGGAGGTCTGATGAGCTTGACCGGCGATGCGCGCCAGTCATACGACGCGTCTCCGATGTGGCCATAGTCGTTCCATCCCCAGCCCCAGACGGTGCCGGTGTCGGCCCGCCCCATTGGGCCACACGCGAGGAGGGCAAGAATAGTGGCTGCCGTCAACCAACTCCATCTACGCATTGAACTACCTCCTTCTGGACTGGTTCGTGGGCTCCAGCGCGTCGAGGCCGAAGCGTGTCCCAGAGGCCATTGTGCACATCCACTATCACAGCAGCGTCACAACAGCGTCACAAGACGCCTCGAAGAACTATCACAAGCGAGTTTTTTCGCCGCGGAGGCGGCGTTTTGTTGACCAGACGGGGGATATGTGTATGAAGCGCGGCGATTCTGTCAGGGACCGATGTGGAAGACGGCAATGCGATCCACAGCCACGCGCAGGGTACCGTGGCTCCAGACTCGGGTCTCCATGAGGTCGGGCAAGCCCAGCCATTCCGCTTCGACGACGTGCCAGCTCCATTCGGAGCCAAGGGCGAGTGCGGCAATGGTCTTCTGGGCACGGACTCCGCCCGTCGCCCCGTAGCCGCCCGAGGCGATGTCGAGCGTGACGGCTTTCACGTCCGATGCCGCGGGCGCATCGCCAACCCGACGCAATCGGAAGGCCACAGCGTAACGGCCCTTTGCCATGGCGGCGTATGGACCGGAAACGACGCAGCGGTACTGCCCGTCCGGTCGAGGGGTCAGCCATGCCGAGCCTCGCAACGCGTCGGCATCGGCCAATGCCTCACCTGAGGGATGGCCCATGTAGTCGGCGCCGAACACTCCCATGCACGAGATGCTCGTGTGGGTCCTGCCGCCTGGTACCACCACAGTGTCAACGTCCAGACGCTCCTCGCTGCCCGACGCAGAGACGGTGACCTGAACCGTGCCGGGCAAGCGTGCGCCGGGAGACACGGTGAGCGCCGCCACATCGCGCACCTCATGGGCCTTCAGCTCGGCGCGCACCGGATGGGCCCCGGCAGTCGTGATCGACACCGCACTCCGCCGGTTGCGGCCATTGGTCAGCCGGAGAGGCAGACGCGTTGTCGTCTCCGAGAGGACGGCCCAGGCGGGCTTCTCATTGATGCTGTGCGTTCCAACCATGATCCGCTGCTGCGCCCACGCCCGGACTCCGGCGAATGCCTCGTCAAGGCGTGCCGGACGGAATCGCGCGGGATCGAGGGCTGCGGCGACCTCGGCATAGAGACTGGCGTGGCGCGCATAGCTGTGGAGATCGCCATACACGAGGATGATGAACGGTGGCCGGACGCGTGATGCTATGCGCTCGATGCGCTGCACGAGACGCCGGATGGCCCTGGCTCGCTCTGCGGCATCCGCGAACGCCCTGGGCCATGGATCACTGCCGAGACCATAGGTCTGCCAGTAGCCGAGCTCATGGTGAACCACGGGCGTGCCATCGGAGAGGAACCACATGCGCGCGGGAGTGGTGAATGTGCTCAGGCCCAGCGGACGCGACGCACGGCCGTAGGTCTCCAGAACATCGGGCCTGGCCGCACCCCACAGATCAAAGCACGCGACATCGGCCAGTCTGCCGAAGCGCCGCGTGTGGCGCCCGAACTCGGCCACATTCGGCATGACATCGGGATAGGTGTATCCGGCGCCAGACGGTCCAGCAAAGAAACCGTCGTTGGGCGTCGCCGTGGCGTAGTAGTAGTCGAGCATGGCCGGAAACAGGCGCGCCATGAGCGGGTTGATGCCCCAGTTGATGGGTACCGTGCCGCGCGCCGGATCGAACCAGCTGTCGTAGAAGAATGGAAGCGGTCCCTTCATGGTGTCGCCCTCGCTGGTCATGAAGCAGACGTAGTACCGGTCTGTCTCGGGCTTCACCAGATCGGGCGAGGGCCGTACAGCCTGGCGCAGGGCCTCCATGCGCGCCGGCACCTTGCTGTGGAAGCTCCAGTTGTGGAAGGCATGAAATGAGTAGTGACCGTGGCGGCTCAGCAGAAGACACCAGAAGTCCTCAGGGTCGCCGTATCCGGTGATCTGAGCCGGCGTCCTCAAGGCTCGGAGTATGCGCTCATACATGGCCGCATGCGCGGGATCGCCTCCGACTTCGGCGCCATAGCTGACCATCTTCCTGGCCTGAGCGCCGAGGTTGAACACGAACCCCTTGTTCATGACCTGCCAATCGAAGCCCGACATGGGGCCGCACACGCCCGTTAGGATGCCGTCCACGCGCCCGCCGTCCACCGAATGAGCCAGCCGTCGGCTGCACCTGGGCATCAACTCCGTGAGCGCCCACTCGTAGGCCGAAATGCTGCTGCCGAACCTTCCGCGCAGGTCCTGGACAATCCGGTAGCCGAGCGACGAAAGAGGCAGCGCCTGGCCGTCAACCCGCATGGCCGGCGACGACCCCTCCAGCACCGCGGGGGAAACGGGCAGCAGGGTCTCAACCCCCGCCATGGTGATCGCAACGTACCGGCATCCGTCCACGGCTGCATCATAGACCACCAGGCCGCGGCACGCCGGGCGAAACCGCTTCAGCAACTCGGGCATCGAGGCGACACGTTCATACGTGAGCCCGGCCCGTTCGGAGTATATGTCGAGCCAGCGCCTGTCGGCCGGCTCGCCATGGTGGAGATAGAGCCGCGGACCCTGCCGATTGACCAGCCCCTGCAGGGCCTCGACGGTGCATAGCTCGTCCCATTGCAGACCGGTGACATCGAAGACGACCGTGACGGGAGGCCTCGATGCCGCATCAGCGGCCGACAATGGATCAGTCATTGCCGCGAGGAATGCCCCCAAGGCGACGCACAACAACAGACTTGTCCCGCGTGCCAACCGATGCCCCTCCATTCTGCTCTTGCATGGGGGCATTATGCCGGTTCCAACTCGAGGCGTCAATCTTGCGAAGTCCGGCGTGGTACGATGGTTGTGCGAGCGCACACGCTACCAGGAGGAGAGAAACGACGATGACCGCACCGCTACAGGACACCGTGATGGCGCAGGTTCGAGGGTTCATGGAGAGCCGGATCGTGCTCAGCGCGGCAGAGCTGGACCTTTTCACGCTGCTGGCCGATCGGCCAATGACCGCCCAGGAGGTGCGTGACGCCGTGGACGGCGACATCCGGGCCGTCACGATCCTGCTCGACGCTCTGGCGGCGATGGAGCTGCTGATCAAGTCCGAAGGCCGCTACCGAACGCCAGAGGAGGTCGCTGCGGCGCTCGCCAGAAGCGGCGCGGAGAGCGTTCTGCCGATCATCCTCCACTATGCCAACATGTGGCGGCGCTGGTCGCGGCTGACGGACATCGTGCGCGGCGCTCCATCGGAGGAGCCGACGGTCGCCACGCGCACCCCCGAGCAGTTCCGTGCGTTCATCGAGGGGATGCACGTGCTCGCCAAGCGCCGCGCGCCCGGGCTGGTGGAGCATGTGGCCCCGGGCGATGCTCGGGCGTTCCTCGATGTGGGCGGCGCATCGGGCACCTATACGATCGCCTTCCTCCGGGCCTGCCCCGCCATGAGAGCCACCCTGTTTGACCTGCCCAACGTGATCGAGATGGCGCGTGAGCGACTGTCCAACGAAGGACTTCTCGACCGCGTGACTCTGGTAGGAGGCGACTACCTGAAGGACAGCATTCCTGGCCAGCATGATCTCTGCCTGCTCAGCGCCATCGTGCATCAGAACAGCCCCGAAGAGAACATCGTCCTCTACCGTCACTGCTACGACTCGATGGCATCCGGCGGGCGGATCATCATTCGCGATCACCTCATGAGCGGCGACCGCACCGCGCCACGATCGGGCGCTATCTTCGCCGTGAACATGCTGTGCGGGACGAGCGGCGGGAACAGCTACACGTTTGACGAGATCGCCGATGGGCTTCGCAAGGCAGGGTTCGTCAATCCGCGCGTCCTGCATGAGGACAGCGTAATGGACGGTCTTGTCGAAGCCCGAAAGCCCTGAAAGAACGCCCGGAGGCACCCCATGACACGCAAAGAGCGATTCCTGACGGCGGTCGGCGGAGGCGTGCCGGATCGTGTGCCGATGTTCGACTTCCTGTTCCAGCAGCCGCTCTACGAGGCGCTCATCGGGCGGCGGCCTGGGGCATACAACGCGCGTGACGCCGTCGCCCTTGCGCTGAAGCTCGACCATGACGCCATCTGGCTTCCGTTCGGAGGGTTTAACGGCTTCCAGCCCGAGTATCTGGACGGCAGCACCTACATTGACGAGTGGGGCACGACGTATCGGACCAACGAGAGCTCATGGCCCATTGACGCCCCCGTCGCCTATCCGATCGCCGATCGAGACTCCCTGAACCGGTATCGTCCGCCCGATCCGACATTGCCGGGGCGCGCCTCCGAGATAGAGGCGTTCCACGCGCTGCCCAACGACGGCATGGCGCTCACGGGAGGCGTTGCCGGTCCCTTCACAACGTGCTGGCTCCTTATGGGATATGAGCGGATGGCCCTCGCGCTCTATGACGACCCGGACCTGCTGCGCGAGGTCTTCCGGATCAGCAACGCCTACAACATGGAGGCCGCGCGCATCTGCGTCGAAGCCGGCTGCGATGCGCTATGGCTGTCGGAGGATCTGGGCGACAGCTCCCACGGCTTTCTGAAGCTGGACCATTTCCGGTCGGTCTACCTGCCGTACCTGATCGAGATCACCGAGCACATCGCCTCGATGGGTGCGCCCATCCTTCTGCACTCGTGCGGGCATATCACCGACTACCTGCCCGATCTGGCCCAGACGAAGATTGCCGCCATCCATCCGCTGCAGCGGACCGCGGGCATGGACCTCGCACAAGTGAAGGCCGAACACGGCAAGCACTTCTGCCTGATCGGCAACATCGATTCGTCGCGGACCTTGCCCTACGGGACTCCGGATGAGGTCGCGGCGGAGGTGCAAGAGGCCATCGCCACAGCAGCGCCGGGCGGCGGCTATGTGCTGGCATCCGATCACTCGCTGCATGACGGGATCCCCATCGAGAACATTCTTGCCATGTTCCGGGCCGGACGGGAGTACGGCGAACGGGCATACTGCGGAGCGTGAAATCCCGGGCAGTCGCGGCGCCTCTCAGAGGCGCGGAAGCATGACGGCGTCGTCGCCCAGAGCCCGCCGGATGAGCCTGTATATCAGGCGATTGGGGATGTAGCGCTGGAAGAACTCCTCGTCATGGCCGTTCAGCCAGCGCGACAGGGCGGCGGCGACTCCTGAAGATCGCGAGATGCCAGCCTCGCACTGGGTCACGATCAGATCGGCATCGGATAGGTGCCGCCGCACAAAGTCAACAATGGCCGCCGCATGCTCCTCCGACGGCACGTCCGCGTAGTTGTCATGCTCGGATGCATCCCAGAACTGCAGCCTGAGCACACCCATGCGCAGAGGACTGTCCGCGAGCGCGGCTTCGCGGGTGCCCGGGTCGGTGATGGATATCACGATATGCGGCACGTTTGGGCGGATTCGCGCCGCGCGCTGGCGACTGAGCACCAGAAACCACATGCGCGGCCCGCCCAACACGTCCGGCTCCAGCGGCCCCGACTCGGTGACGCTGCCGATGATGGTCATCTCACTTCCTCAGCGTGAGCGTGTCCCACACTCGGCCCGTCGCATCCCGGCATTCCATGGTGAGCGTCGTCGGCGTCATTCGGAACGCGTGATAGAGCGGCGGGCCGGGCTCCATGGCGATCGCCGAGTTGGACGGGACGGCATCAATCGTCTTGCCTTGCCCGACGGCGACCGTAGTCATGTAGATCGGGGCGCGCGCGCCAGGCGGCGCGACCCTGCCGTTCCGGATGGGGTGGGTGCGCTGGAGATGGTGCACGTGCCCGCTCAGCACGAGGTCCACGCCGTAGCGCTCGAAGAGCGGGCACCATTCGCGCTGGATATCCGGGTAGTCCTCGCTCAGCGCATAGGGCGGGAAGTGGAAGAGCGCGAACTTCCATGTCACCTTGCTCGCCCGCAATACGCGTTCCAGCCATGGGCGCTGAGCCTCGACGGAGTCGGTGCAATCGAGCACGACGAAGAGCGCGTTGCCATAGGTGAAGTGGTAGGACCGCTCCGGCTGCAGTCCCGGGGCGCCGTTGCGAGGCAGCCCGAAGTGCGCCAGGTAGAGGCCGGCGCCGAGGCCGTCAATCGTGTCGTGGTTGCCGATGGCGGGCACGATAGGTCGGGTTCGAGCGAAGGAGCCGACATGCGTGAAGAACTGATCCCAATCGTCGCGATGCTGACCAGTGCCGACGAGATCGCCCGTGATGGCACAGAACGCGGCATCGGGATGGGTCTTCAGCGCGCGCTCCAGCAAGGGAGCCGTGTCCGGACGATTGTGCGTGTCGCTCAGCCATACGAACGAGAAGCTCCGAGGAGCCGCAGGCGCCGTCCGGAACGTCGCCGGAGCGCTCCATGACCCGCCCGGCGATCCCACGCTGTATTCGTAGGCAACGCCCGGGCGCAGGCCGCTGATCGTGGCGGTGAACCGTCGCACGACTGGGTTGTTCAGAATGCGGGCATCCCTGAGATCTTCGTGCGTTGCCGCTACCGTCCGCCAGGCTTCCTGCGCCTGCCTGCGCTTCACGCGAGGATCGCGGACCACAGGACTGGGGGCAGGCCGCCAACGCAACCGGCCGGACTTGACCGATGCCAATGTGCGCCACTGCACCGTCTGAGTCGTCCGCGGATCGCCGCTCCACGAGAGCGCAATGAGATCCGGCTTGCCTGACGCTGGGAATGGCGTCGTTCGGAAACCGCCGATCAGATGGGCTTCGCGCGCCCTGCCCCGAATGGTCGGCAGCAGGATGGCGCCTTTCAGGGTCTCGGGCACCGATGTCAGCACGAGGTCAGGCCAGTCGTGGTAGATGCTGGCCCCTTCGCGCATGGTGGACAACACCTGACCGGGCGGATCGAACTCTGAGAGTCTCAAGGCGGACCCGGTCTGCGCCGGCTGGACGCAGACGAAGTAGTGGGGACGGTGCCGATCGAAGCCGTTGATCCCGAGCCCGATACGCCCGGCCGG
The DNA here is from genome assembly GCA_012517255.1 of Chthonomonadales bacterium. GTDB lineage: Bacteria > Armatimonadota > Chthonomonadetes > Chthonomonadales > CAJBBX01 > JAAYVH01. The sequence continues at coordinate 21,769 of JAAYVH010000298.1, read as the reverse complement.
GAAGTCCTTCTGCCATACCTCGTACTCATACTCTTCGTTGCGGACGCGCAGATCGGTTCTCGTGAAGCCCCGCGCATCGAGCCAGAAAGGCGGCGTCGCCTGAGCTGTATGGCGCATGACGAACACGCGGCACGGGACGCTGGCTGTGAAGGACCAGTAGCGCGTGCCGAGCACGTCGCGGTCAGCCTCGGTCACGAATCGCTCCACCGTGGCGGCATCGGCGCTCAGGAGGGACTCGATGGACAGCTCCGAGCGCATCCGCGTTACGATCGTTTCGATGGTCGAGGCGATTGGGCTGGGCGGAGCGCCGATGCATACTGTGGGCAGCGTCGCAAGGAGAATGCCCAGGACCACAACGTGCCGCCGCGATCTTTGCGCAAAGTGTCTATCCATGCTGTCTACTCCTTGCCGGGAGTGGCCGTTAGCCTTGCTACATGCTCTGTCGCTAGAGTACCTGCTGTCGCCGCAGTTCCGGTTCGCGGGCACGCCGTGTTCGGACCCACGATGACGTGGGCGGATCGAAGTTCGGCATGGTGCGCGGTCTCCGACAGCCCGTAGGGCCGAATCAACCGCCGGCCGAACGTAGCGTTCACGGTGACAATGTATCGCGCGGTTGGTTCGCCCCAAGCATTGTCGGAGTCTCAACCGTCCTTCCCGGGCCCCATCGTCGTTCCCGCGAAGGCGGAACCCACCGACTACGGAGATGCCGGATGAAGGACGCCGCCTACGACATTCGGCTGTGGTACATTCCCATGGTGCCGCCGTAGGCCCATGCGATCACCCAGACCGAGGCTTGCCGATCATGAAACTCCGGTTCCGTCTATATGTCCGTCGAACTGACCAGGGCACCTACACGGTCACGCTACCCGGCGTGCCGAAGTTCGTTCCCATCGACGGTAACTACGACGACTATCCGGCGTCGCCCCGCTTCGCGGCCTACGGACCCGTGCTCGAGGAAGTGAAGTCCGAGATACGTGAAGCGCTCGAGCTGTGGCTCCCTTGGGCCGATCCCGAATGGATCCGAGCGGCATCGAACTACTGGCCAGAGCAAGGACTCGACGCTGTCAGGTTGGAGTTCCGCCCTGCCAATCGCCATGGCAGGCGGCGCGAGGAGCCAATCAGCGTCGTGTTGAGCCTGATCGTCAACCCGCCGGACGCCGATGGCCAGCGGCTCGTGATCGCCCCGGCCATTGGCGACGAAGGACTTCAGTTCTACTGGCATCCCGACGACGATCTCGGGATCGCTGCGGCGCGCGAGATTCTCGCCGTCTGTGCCGATATGACACCAGAGCAGCTGCTTCAGTTCCGGCCTGTCAGGCACGAGCATTTGGACGAGCTGGAGGTCAGCTTCACGCCGGTTACTCCATCGGCTGCGAGGAAAAAGACGTCGGATGGTCAGGAGCAGGGCGCCGATCTGCGACAGGTTGGCACGGACCTGACGGCGCTGGCGGCCGACAAGCGGCTTGGCCGAACCTACGGGCGCGGCGCCGAGGTGGAGGAACTGCTGCTCGCCCTGTCGAGCAAGTCATCGCCGTCGGTGCTGGTCACCGGACGATCCGAGTGCGGCAAGAGCGCCGTCATCCACGAGGTCGTGCGGCGCATCGCTGCAGGCCGTTGCCCCGACGAGCTCAAGAACCGCAGGGTCTACGAGACGTCGCCCGATCACCTGATCGCCGGGTGCTGCTATATCGGCCAGTGGCAAGAGCGGCTGCACTCGGTACTCGAGACCGTGCGCAAGGAGCGGCACATCCTGGTAATCCGCGACGTGGCCGGACTGCTCGACGCAGGCCGAACCGACAAGACCGATCAGAACATGTCGCAGTTCCTCAAGCCCTACCTCGCCGACGGCACCGTGACCATCATAGGAGAAGCCACCGACGAACGACGCCGCTTCCTCGACAACCGCGACCCGTCGTTTGCGGCCATGTTCCGAACCATGGAGATCGCAGAGCCCGACCGGGAGAGCACGCTGTCCATTATCCGTATGGTCGCCGCCGATCTTGAGCGCCAGCATTCCGTGCGCATTGACCCGGGCATCTTTGACGCGATCTATCATCTGTGCCGGCGATTCCAGCCCTATCGCGCCTTTCCTGGCAAGGCCGTGCGGTTCCTCGAACAGCTCACGTTCGACGCAGCGAGACAGCACCAATCGTCGCCCCAGAAAGGAGCTCGACGCGCATCGGCGCGGGCGCCGGTGCTGGACAGAAAGGCGGCCACGCTCGCTTTCGCCCGGTACACGGGACTGCCCGAGATGATCCTGTCGGATCACGTGAGCCTGAGCACGGCTTCGATTGCTGAGGCTATCGGTCGGCGCGTCATCGGACAGCCCGATGCGGTGCAGGCGGTCGCGGATCTGCTCACGGTCATCAAGGCTGGACTGAACGATCCCGACAAGCCCCTTGCATGCCTGATGTTCGTCGGGCCGACCGGTGTCGGCAAGACCGAGTTGGCCAAGCAGATTGCTGCCTACCTCTTCGGATCGCCGGACCGCATGATCCGGTTCGATATGAGCGAGTATTCCGAGCCGTTCACCGTCGGCAAGCTCATCGGCTCTGCGGATGGCCGCGCCGAGGGCGAGCTGACCGCCCGCATTCGCTCGCAGCCGTTCTCACTGGTCTTGCTGGACGAGTTCGAGAAAGCCGACCGCAGTATCTTCGACATCATGCTGCAGGTTCTCGGCGAAGGACGCCTGACCGACGCTGCGGGCAGGACCGCCGATTTCCGCAGCGCCATCGTCGTGATGACGAGCAACCTTGGAGCTTCCTCGCGAGAGCAACGCAAGCTCGGGCTGCGTCCGGCGGAGGGTCTCACTGCGATCGAAGGGTACTACCGGCATGTGGTCGAGTCGAACTTCCGCCCCGAGTTCGTGAACCGCCTCGACAAGATCGTTGTGTTCCGGCATCTCGATCGCGATGCGATGCTGAGGATCGCAGAGGCGGAGGTGCGGAAGCTCCTCGAGCGTGAGGGCATTGCTCGCCGCGGGATCACGCTCACGCTCGACGAGGATGTCTTTGAGCTCCTGCTCGATACGGGCTTCAACGTCGAGTACGGCGCGCGTCCGCTGAAGCGGGCCATCGAGCAGCGCATCATCCTGCCGCTGTCACGGCGTCTGGCCGAGCATCCCGCCGATCCCCACGACCTGGTGCGGCTCCGTGTCAAGGATGGGTCTGTGCTGGTCGACTCCCGGACCATCGAGACGACGCGATACCGGGTCACCGGCGAGGGGGAACGCCCGTCGGTGGCCATGAGCTCCGACGAGATGATTGATGTGCTGGGGGACCTGCGGCGACGGCTCCATGCGTGGGATGAGGGCGAGCAGATGGGCGAACTGCGTGACCGCCTGTCAGCGCTGCTCGCGGAGACGCGCGCGCCCGGCTTTGTGGACTCGGAGTCGCAGCAAGAGACATGGATGCAAGCGCACGCAACGGATCGCGTAATCCGCCGCGTCGAGCAACTCCGCGACCGGGCTGACTATCTGGAGGAGCTCGCAGTGATGTGTCGTCGCGAGCACAACGATGCCTACATGGGCGAGCTTGTCGCTTCGACGATCGAGCTCCGTCGCAACGTCGACTACCTCGAGATCGAGATGCTCGCGGAGATCAACGGCTGGGAGGACAGGGTGAGCCTGGAGATCTCGCCGGTCGGATCCCATCCCGCGCATGGCATGATGTCGGCGTGGCCGATCAAGCTGATCGGCATGTACGCTGCCTATGCTCAGCGTAAGGGACATGCCATCAGCGTTGCAGCCTTCGACGCAGAAGCCCATCGTCGCGGGAACAAGCCATGGAAGCAGATCGAGACTATCGATCGTCCAGAGGGTCTGGTGGCGGCGCTCACAGAGCAGGGCCACACCCGGACGGTGATCACCGTCCGGGGTTCCGCAACCGCGGCGCTCCTTGCGGGCGAGGCCGGACTGCACAAGCTCGCGGACGACGGTTCCGGCCGCACGCAGATCGCCCTGGTACGGCTCAGCCAGACGGAGGCGGACGCAGAGATCCTGAACCTCGACCACATGGCTGCTCTGGATGGTGAGGATGCCGCCCCCAGGGCCAAGGATCTGCCGCCGATCGTCCGCACGTATTCACTGCACGCACCACGGCGCGTCAGCGACCCGCGAACGGGGCAGGAGACGCAGGATACCGAAGCGGTCCTGGCGGGAGACATAGACGACTTCCTGCTCGCCTATGGTCGCGCTCATTTCAACCAGAGCGAAGAGGGAGACTGATATGGATGCGCTGCCCCGACTGGCGTTTCCGGTTCTGGCCTTCGGCACACTCGCCTCTGCCTGCGTGGGGGTCGCCGTGAGCCAGCAGCCAGACCGCGAACAGGTGATCGCCGCCACCATGCGACCCTATTCCGGCCCATCCGCCGCAGGCGTCGATCGGACCACTCTCGCCGGCAAGGTCATGAGCGGCTATCAGGGCTGGTTCACTGCCCCGGGCGACGGATCAGGACGCGGTTGGTTCCACTGGGGCCGCGGCGACATGCGCCCCGGCACGGCCACAGTGGACTTCTGGCCCGACATGTCGGAACTCGACGCCGACGAGCGGTATGACACCGCCTTCCGGCACGCCGATGGCAGGGTCGCTCAGGTGTTCAGCTCCTTCAACATGAAGACGGTCCTGCGGCACTTCCGATGGATGAAGGAGCACGGACTGGATGGCGTGTTCGTGCAGCGGTTCGCCGGCGAGACGTTTCACGCTCTGGGCCTCCGCCAGGCAACGACCGTGCTCGGGCATTGCCGCGAGGGCGCCAATCGGTATGGCCGGGCCTATGCCGTCATGTATGACCTCTCGGGGATGGGTGCGGGACAGATGGATCGGGTGAAGGAGGACTGGCGACTGCTCGTCGAGCGCATGCGCATCACTGCCGATCCGGCATACCTCCGGCACCGAGGAAAGCCGGTCGTCGCGGTGTGGGGCTTCGGGTTCAGCGACGGTCGCCGCTACACGTTGCAGGAGGGGCTCGATCTCGTGGACTTCCTCAAGAACGATCCGAAGTATGGCGGCTGCACCGTGATGCTGGGGGTTCCGACGTACTGGCGCGAGCTGAAGAACGATGCCGTGGCCGATCCGCTCTTGCACAGGCTCATCGCAGCAGCCGACATCGTCAGCCCGTGGATGGTGGGCCGGTTCGGCACGGTCGAAGACGCCGCGCGGTTCGGTCGCATGATCTTCGAGCCGGACATGGCATGGTGCCGCGAGCGCCATGTGGAGTACATGCCGGTGGTCTTCCCCGGCTTCAGCTGGCACAACATGAAGCCCGACAGCCCGCAGGACCAGATACCGCGGCGGGGCGGCGCATTCCTGTGGGCGCAGTATGTCGCGGCACGGCGCGCAGGCGCAACCATGGTCTATCAGGCTATGTTCGACGAGGTGGACGAGGGCACGGCCATCTTCAAGTGCACCAACGATCCGCCCAACACCGGCGGAACAAGCTTCCTGACCTACGAGGGACTGCCGTCGGATCACTACCTGTGGCTGGTGGGCCAGGCGACCCGAATGATCGCCGGCAAGATCCCGCTTACTGAGCGCATGCCGACCAGGAACTGACCGGATCGGGCACATCGGACCGCCGCCTGTGCAGCATGCTCCGATCAGACACTGCAGGATGGTCTGCCGTACGGCACGAAGCGTGAAAGCAGCTACCATCGGTCCCATATGTCCCATTGGCCCAAGCGAAGGAGCCCCTACCCATGGTCAACCCGGTGTTACAGCACGTGAGCGGCATCGCCGCGGTTGCGCTGGCGGCGGTGCCCGCTGCGGCCGCGCCCAGCACGGCTGAGGCGCGCTTCGATCGCGTCCGCATCGTGATCGGCGACCGGGCGGAAACCCCTGGCCACGGCTTGAACCCGGTTACCGTCGAGTTCAACGCCGCGCGCCTGCTCGGCGAGAGGCTAACTGCCGCAGCGGGAGTGCATGTGGTCCTGACTCATGAGCGCTATCCGGAACGAAGCGCCGACCGGTCCGCTCTCACGATCGTTTTCGGCACCCTCGAGCGCCATGACGAGCTGGCCTCGCTATTTGGCCGCTTGCGCATTCCGCCCCTGACCGATCTGGCGCCTGGACCGGAAGGCTTCCTGCTCAAGACTCTTCCGGGCAGCGGCGGAAGCGTTCTGATCGCCGCGGGACGGGACGACCGGGGATGCGTCTATGCCGCCGGCGAGATCCTGCGGCGAACCCATTTCCTGAATGGGGCCATCGGCTTCCCCACCGAGCTTGAGCTCCGGACGGCCCCTGCGTTCGAGATACGCGGCACTCAGTTCGGACAGAGCCATGTCGCCATCCAGAAAGCCGGAGTGCGCAAGTGGACCCAGGCGGAAGTAGAGAGCAAGATCGCCGACTTCGCGCTTGCCGGAGCCAACGTCCTGCAAGTGCCCGTCAGCAGCACCGAGGACGATCCGACCTACCGCTACATCAAGAGCCTCGGTCTGAAGACCCTCGTCCACTGGTCGGCCAATGCGGGCAGCGGCCCGCCAGAGTGGCAGGCGAAGGAGAGCATCGGCCGGACCGGCTACCTGTGCCCGTCTGTCCCTGAGGCCCGACAGGAGCTGTTGCGCTCGGTCGAGGCAGCCTTCTCCAGGTCGCCCCATTTCGATTATGTTAGCTTCTCGGGCGGCGACGGCGGCGGATGCGAATGCGACCGATGCAAGCCCTACGGCGCGGTCTTCATCCGCCTCATCGAAGACTATGCGACAATCGTCCACAAGTACCACCCCGATGCGCAGGTGATGTTCACCAACCAGAAGTTCGACAACGAAGACGATCTGGCCATCTTCCGGTACCTGCGCGAGACGCCGAACACGGGCATACGAGCGTTCTGCGTGGGACCCGGCTCCGATGCCATGTCATGGCAGCCCGGCCATCGGCAGCACCACCGCATGGACCTCTTCCGCTATCCCCGCTTCGGTCCGTTCAGCCGCTACATGCAGGAGATCGTCCACGAGCTGCCGCCCTACGTAGACCTCGCGTTCTACAACGAGATCACCCACTGGCGCTACGCTCAGCACGCCTACATTCAGGCCTATCCTCGGCCCGATAAGGACGGCAATCATCCGCCACACTGGAACCACTTCATCTACGAACGCATGCCCGATCCCTACTTGACGCAGGTCTACGATCGGCTCACGTTCTTCGCGTGGCCCCGCTTCTATCGCTGGGTCTTCGGCGAGGTTGTCCGGCATGGTTTGGGGGACTGCACACACTCCAGCGGAACCCACGACCACTTCAACCAGTGGATGTGGCAGCGGCTCCTCTGGTCGCCTCATCGGCCTGTCGAGGACGTGGTCGACGAGTACTGCCGCGCCTGGTTCGGTCCCGAGGCGGCGCCGTTCATGGCGAAGGCGATCTTCCTCATGGAGGAATACCTCCAGTGGGACCCGCAGCGGCCCATCACGCAGAAGACCAGCATTGACCGGTACTACGACCTCGTCATGAAGGCGGGCAAGGCCATGCCGCCGTGGATTCGCGAGCGCAACTGGCTCTGGCGCGAGTTCGCGCAGAAGGCCGCCATAGACAAGCGCACCAAACTCGCGGTGGCCCGGCAGATAGCTCTGCAGAAAAGCGTTGAGCGGGACATCGCCCGGGCTCTATTAGTGTCCGACCCATCCCGCGTGAATGCTGTAGTCGCACGATGCCTGGCCCGTCTCGCGTCCGCCGCTATCCCCGCCCCTGGCGGCGCCGGTCAAACGGCGGCGGGATCAGTAGTTATCCCCGCCCCTGGCGGGCGGGGGCAAGGTGGAGGGGGATTCGAGACTCCCGCCATGCGCCGCCTGCGAGAGGAAGCCATGCGCCTGGGCGACGAGAGCAACGCGCTCTACGGCGTGCGCAGCGAGGGGCTCGTCAGCCTGGACCACGACTTCATCGGACTGGGCTGGCTGAAGCGCCAGCTCGAGCGTGCCCACGCCGCACAGGGAGAAGAGAAGCTGGAGCTTCTGGCAACCATCGCCGACTACGAGAATCCCGGCCCGGGAGGCTTCTACGACAACCTGGGCACGTACGAACGCTCGCCCCATCTCGTCAACGGCTATCCCTACGACCACGGACAGCCCTATGTCGGCGACATGCTGGACGAAGGCAACCGCATCAGCCAGCGCACCATGGGCTACACGCAGGACGAAGCCGAGGGCATCGCGCTGCGCTACGAGGGTCTCGATCCAGACGCGCGCTATCGCATCCGTTTCACCTTCGTGCGCCCCTGGTTTCAGCCCCGCTACGCCCATCGCATGAACCAGAAGGCACAGAGTATCTACGCCGATGGCATCCCTCTGGCCGAGGGGCTCGAGCTGCCCGCGAAGATGAGCGACTTCTTCACCTTCGACATCCCGCCTGAAGCCACCGCCGACGGCGTCCTCACCATCACCTTCCGCAAAATGCCCGACGTTGCCGCCGGCGACCGCGTCAGCATCGAGCAGTGGCGCAACTGCGGCGGCTGGGGAACGCTCTGCAGCGAGGTGTGGCTCATGAAACGGAAATAGGTAGGCGCACCCTGGGGTCGCATACCCACCACGCTCGTCGGCTGGATGCTGCGACACTGCGGCGATCACGCTGATGGTCAACACGGACTTCGATGCGAAGCGGTTTGATCGGCCGATGCGGGTGCGCTATGTGGTAACCTGTCAGGCTGTGATCGAGCCGCGGATCGGCGCCCTGCCGACGAGCGCTCGGCGCACTTTCTAAGCTGTCTCAAGGAGGCGTTGTATGTCGGTCGCTGCTGTCACTGCGCATTGTCTCATCGTGCCCGACCTGAACGGTCGGAGTGCGCGCACGCGCGCACGCGTGACTGCAAGACCGAAAGGACCCTCCGTTGAGATCAAACGAACACACTCGGAGCCGTCGTGCCCACAGCGGCACATGGTTCCATTGCATACGATGTAACAGGCCGGTTACGCGGGACGCACCGGGGACAGACCACCGCAATCACTGCCCGTGGTGTCTGTGGAGCCGCCACGTGGATGACCGTCCCGGCGACCGCCGCGCCGAATGCGGCGGGGCCATGGAGCCCATCGCCATCTGGGCGCGTCGCGGCGGTGACTGGGCGATCATCCACCAGTGCCGTGCATGCGGCACCCTCCACTCCAACCGTGTCGCCGGCGACGACAATGAGATCGCGCTGGTGGCGATTGCGGTCCGCGCCATCGCGCAACCGCCGTTTCCGCTCAGCCATCTTGAGCTAACCGCTGAAAGCTGAAGCCGGCACGGATGCGGCAGGCCATAGTTCGCGACCCGCCTCCCATAGGAGCGCGGGTCGCGAGGCCAGATCGGATGATTACCGCGCCAGGGCGCCCATCGGATCCCAGGGCGGCAGCTTGACAGGCTCCATCTTGAGCACGTCGAGCAACTCGGGCGAAAGGTATTTCTTCTCCACGGCCACTTCGTAGTTGTACTCGTCGAACCACCGGTCGGTCATGACCATGAAGCCCTTGTTGCCGGGCTTGTCGCCCCAGCTATTCTCCACACGCCACTTGACGGGACGGCCCGCATCGTCCAGGTCGACTCCCGTAAACACCATGGCATGGTTCATGGCGCTCTGCCCGTAGTCGAGCCGCTCCGCCTTGTCGAGCCCAAACTCCAGCCCGTAGATCGGCTCGTACTCGAAGAGCTCCATGTCCATCAATCCGAGATCACGGTCGAAGTGCTTGCCCACATCGCAACCGAACCAGACCGGCTTACCGTCCTTGATCATCTCGACGGCGGCCCGCTTCATCACGCCCATCTCGACATTGAGGTAGCGGATCACGTCGCCCTCGACGACATTGCCGAGATAGCTGATGGTGTAGACCGTGTTGTACTGCTTGCTCGCTTGCGGGCAGTGGATCAGGCAGACCATCTGGTCAAGCGGCACGGGGACGTACTTCGCCATGAACTCATGGGGCGTCAGCACGCCGTCCCGATGAAACTCCTTGTCCTTGTCGCGCCATTGCCAGAGGAACGAGGTCGGCGGGACACCCAGATGGATGCACAGCATCCGATAGACCTCTTCCAGCATGGTGGTCTTCTGGGCGCGGAGATCCGCCATCGTCGCGCCGGCCCGATAGGCTTTGCGCAGCCGCGCGGCGTACTCACGGAGCTTCAGGGTGATCCGCTCGTTCATGACCCCCGTGCTGCTGCTGCTCTCGGTCTCCGGCATGACCTCTTTCGGAACCACGCCGTACTTGCGCACCAGATTCACGAACATGTCCCACTGGCCGCCGTCCTGGATCGGGTTTTGAACAAGCCACATGATGAGGCGGCTGTCGGTCTCCTCGTCCAGCGTCTCTAGAATGCTCTCGAGGAAGTAGTTGGCCTTCTCCAGCTTGTCCCAGAACATCAGGTAGTTCTGCGAAAGCTCGAAGTTCTCCAGCTTCATCGCCTCGGCTGCGGCCATCCGAAACGTGTTGAGCCCAGCGAACAGCCAGCATCGTCCGCTGGCGTTCTGGCTGGTCGCCTCACCGGCCTTCACCACATGCGAGAAGGTGTGATTGCAGCGCACAACCGCTTCGCGGTTCATGGCGACGGCCCGCACCGTCGTCTTCGCGACGGCGTTCATGGCGGCGCGTCGAGCTGGATCCCGCTCGAAAGCCGCGCGAAAGGCGCTGAGGTCCTCGGCGCTGATCGGCTTCGCTGGAATGTCGGTCTCTTGCACTTTGTGTCTCCTGAAGGGAGTGATGGTACGGACAGGGCAGCCCGAATGGCAGCCCTAGGGTTCGCTCGCCAATAGGTTATCGGCGGTCATATCTGCCGGAATGGGCAGCCCCATGAGGCTCAACACTGTGGGCGCGATGTCGGCGAGCTTGCCCCGTTCCCGGAGCTTGCGACCGACGGCATCCCGCGCAACATAGATGCACTCGACGGGGCACACGGTGTGGCTCGTGCGGACTCGGCCCGAGTCGTAGTAGATCATCTGCTCCGAGTTGCCGTGGTCCGACGTGATTATGATCTGGCCGTCGAGTTCGAGCATCCTCTTCACGACACGCCCGAGGCACTCGTCCACGATCTCGATGGCACGCTTCGCCGCATCGAACTCGCCGGTATGACCTACCATGTCGCCGTTGGCATAGTTGACCGCTATGAAGGCATAGGGGTTGTCGCTCAGTCGGCGAAGGAGCTCTTCCGTGACGTTGTACGCTTCCATTTCGGGATGGCTGGCGAACGTGGCCGGATCGAAGCGGCTGGGCACCTCCACCTGGTCCTCGCCCGGATACGGCGTTGTCGCCTTGCCGTTCATGAAGCTGGTCACGTGACGGAACTTCTGCGTCTCCGCGATGCGAAGCTGCCTCAGACCGGCCTTCGCTATGACTTCGCCGAGCAGTCCCTCCATGCCGCCGCCCTCGCTCATGGGCGGCATGAGGTATTGCTCCAGCTCATCGTAGTAGCGCGTGAACCCAAGGTAACAGAGATCCGGCCTGCGCTTGCGGACTCCGGCGTAGTCGTCCTCGACAAATGCCATGGTGAGCTGAACCGCGCGATCCTGTCGGTAGTTGGTATGAAACACGCAATCGCCGTCGCGCATGCCGTCATAGTCGCCGAACACGTAGGGCGGTATGTACTCGTCGAACATGGCCTTGTCATCGGGTGTCCGGTCGTGCTCATACGACCAGTCCACGGCTTCCTCGAAGCTGCCGGCGCGCCTGCCCTCGGCATCGACCAGACACGTGTAGGCGATGTCGGTCAGTCCCCAGTTCCGCGATCGGTCCATGGCGTAGTAGCGCCCCATGGCGGTGCCGATCACGGCGTTGCCGACCTCGGCCATGACAGGTTTCAGCATCTCGAAGTACTCGAGACAGCTCCGGGGAGGCGTGTCTCTGCCGTCGAGGAACGGATGGATGATGATCGCGCCGTCAGGATTCTCCTGCCGGGCTCGGCGCATGATCTTGAACAGGTGGTCTTGATGCGCATGGACGCCCTCGTCCTGCAGGAGGCCGAGAAGGTGCAGCCGTCCGCCGCGCTCTCGCCATCGTCGCACAAGGTTGCGCCATGCTTCGTACTCGAAGAGCGTGCCGCCGGTCAGGGCTTCGTCCAGGCGCTTCAGTTCCTGAACCACGATGCGTCCGGCGCCCATGTTGAGATGACCGACTTCGCTGGACCCCTGGAAGCCGGCGGGCAGGCCGACTGCCTCGCCCGAGCATTCGAGGAGGGTCCATGGATACGAGGCTTTGTAGCCGTCAATGTTGGGAGTGTGAGCTGCGAGGACTGCGTTGCCTCGCGGGTCCTCGTTATAGCCCCATCCGTCGCGGATGATCAGGCAGACTGGTCGCATGATGGTCCTTTGTACGCGTCTATCGTTGTTCGTGATGGTCTGACCGTCGAGCCGCTTTGCAGGCGCGTGCCCAGCGACGGCGGCACACCGCCGCTGCAGGGCCCATCCCCGGCGCGCCTCGTAGCGCCAGCCAGCTCACGGGGTGATCGGCTCGTCAGACTGCGGAGCCGGCGGCACCACGGTCACTGTGACCTGCTTGGACACAGCGTTGCCCTTGCTGTCCGAAGCCCTGAGCGTGTATACGGTTGTGACCGCCGGCGTGACGTCGAACTGCCCTTGGGCAGGCAACTGATCGCCGATTCCGTTGTCTATCTCCACGGCGGCCGCGTTCGCCACCGTCCATCGAAGCTGGGCCTTGCCGCCTGCCTCGATCTTGTCAGGGACCGCGCGGAACCCACGTATCTCCGCAATCGAAACGTTCGGCGGCACCACCTCGATGTCCACCGATTTGGTGACCACCTCGCCGTTCTGGCCCTGCGCGCTCAGGACATACGTTGTCGTCACCTCGGGCATAACCTGCCGACTGCGATCCATCTTGGGATTGAGTTCGCCAATGGGGTTCAGCACCAGCGCCGTCGCTCCGTCCACACGCCACGTGAGGGTGACCACGTCGCCCTGATGGATGCGCTTCGCGCTCGCGGTGAACTCGCGTATCCGCGCCGACGGCAGAGGCGGCCTCGGTCTCACCGCCACCGCTATCTCGCGGCTCACCTCGCGCCCTCCCCCACGGGCCACGAGCTTGTAGAGAGTGGGAATCTCAGGCTTCACCGTCACCGTGCCCACAGATGAACGCACCGGGATGTTGCCCGGGTCTATCTTGGTGCCCTCACCGGGGTTCTCGATATCCCATGACAGCGTGACCGGGTCGCCGGCGACAACTTCCTGCGGCTCCGCCGTGAACGACCGAATGGCGACCGGTCTCGGGCGGAAGATCCACCATCCCGCCGCCGCAATGGCAGCGACCAGCAACAGCGAAGCCATCACGGTGGAGAGGATGGCCCGCCGCTCTAGCTGGCCATGGGCGCTTGCCGAGACGTAGGCGTCGGACGCCGAACGGGCGGTCGCAGTAAACTGGTACAGACAGGTCGAACCGACCAGAGGGCGCGAGCGCGGCTCCACCGCCAGTCCCACTGCCTCGGTGCCGCCCGGCTTTACCACGATGCGATCGTTCTCAAACTCGTACGCGCAGGCATCGTCCGAGTCCGATGCCGAAAGATCGAGGGTCTCGGTGTGATTCCCGAGGTTGGTGATGCGGAGCTCGAATATGGACGCTCGGCGGAACAGCGTTGAGGTCGCTCGCTTTGGGTCGAGATCCAGCTGCAGCGCGCTGAAAGGCTTGATGGTGAGCGCGGCCTGATGAATGCCCGTCTCGCCGGATTCCATGCCGCGAGCCCGCACCACGAAGGGATAGGTGCCTGCCGCGACGTCCGGCGAGCGCCCAACCTTGAACAGCACCCGCAACGAGCGCGTCTCGCCGGGAGCGACATGCACGGAAGGCACGGGCACGGCGTACCACTCGACATCCAGTCCTTCGATCTCGATGGCGATGTTGTCGTCGGTCTCTTGCTTGTTGGTTAGCGACACGTCGAGCTGGGCGGTCTGGCCTGCCTCGATGGCGACGTCTGTGGCCGACAGATCCACGCGGATCATGTCACTCACCCCCTTGTGCCTGGCGACGGCAATGGCTGTCGGGCGACGCAAGACGGATGCGCAACCTCATCGGTGGGCCTTCCTTCAGTGGTGCGGTCTTCATCCCTGATCCTTCGTCTACTGGAGCTGCCTTGCCACGATCTCGGCCGCAGCTTCCAGGGCCGCTTCGAGCTTCGATGGGTCCTTGCCGCCTGCCTGTGCGAACTCCGGCTTGCCCCCGCCGTTGCCCCCGACGATGCGAGCGACCTCGCGCACGAGGTTGCCCGCATGGGCTCCGCGCTTGACGAGATCGGGGGTCACCTTCGCCACGAAAAGAACCCGGCTGTCATCGCTGCCGCCGACCAGCACGACCGCCGACCTGTGGTGCGAAACGGCGCGGTCCGCCAGAGCCGCGATGGTCTGCGGGTCAGCGCCCGCGACGCTGCCCGTCACGAGCGTCACGCCATGAACCGTAGTGGTCTGCAGATCGTCTGCACGCACCGATCCTGAGCGCAACTGCCTTAACTGCTTCTCCATCTCGGCGCGCTGAGCCACGAGGCGCGCTGCCGCCTGCAGCACGTCGCCCTGAGGGGCGCGAAGCGTGGCAGCCACAGCACGGACCGTGTCTTCCAGATGCTTCACGTGTTCCCAGGCTCCCGAGCCCGTCAATGCCTCGACTCGACGAACGCCCGCAGCGACACCGGTCTCGGAGACGATCTTGAAGAGGCCCACCTGCGAGGTCCGCTCCAGATGGGTACCTCCGCAAAGCTCCATGCTGAAACCAGGAACCTCGACCACGCGCACCGTGTCGCCGTACTTCTCGCCGAACAGCGCCATGGCGCCGCGGCGGCGCGCTTCGTCGAGCGAAACGCCCGTTTGCGCGGTAACGGGCCGATCATTCAGCACCTGCTCATTGACAAGATCCTCGACCGCGCGTATCTCCTCGTCGGTCATGGGTTTGGTATGCGTGAAGTCGAACCTGAGGCGCTCGGGCGCCACCAGCGATCCCTTCTGATGCACATGGGTGCCGAGGACCTGACGGAGCGCGGCATGCAACAGGTGAGTCGCGGTGTGGTTGCGAAGAATCGATGCGCGTCTGGCACGATCCACCTCAGCGTGGACCACATCACCCAAAAGCAGGCGACCTGACCGCACGACCGTCCGATGCAGACGCACGCCGGCCGCGATCACTGTGTCATGGACGTCCCCTGTGCATCCGACATCCGTAGTAAGCTGGCCGGTGTCCCCCACCTGACCGCCAGACTCCGCATAGAACGGCGTTCGATCCAGCACGATGTCCACCGCTTCGCCAGCGTCGGCATGCTCCACCAGATCGCCTTCGCGGATGATGGCCACGACTCGAGCGTCGTCCAGCGCGAGGGTCTCGTACCCGACGAACTCCGTCGGCGGCACGTTCCGCTGAACCTCGGCCAGGGCGGCTCCGATGGAACCAAACACGTCCTTGTCGAGACCGGAGGCCGCCTGCGACTGTCTGCGGCGATCTTCCATGGCGGCGCTGAACCCGTCAAGGTCCACGCTCACCCCCTGCTCGGCAGCCAGTTCCTGGGTCAGCTCCAGCGGGAAGCCGTAGGTGTCATACAGCGTGAAGGCGTCCTGACCAGACAGGGACTTGCCGTCGCCCGACGCACCCACGAAATCATAGAACCGCTGCATGCCACCTTCAAGCGTGCGTCGGAACCGCTCCTCCTCGGCGCGTATTGTCTGGATTATGTGCTCCCGGCGCTCCTCGAGCTCGGGATAGGCGGCGCCCATCACGGCGATGGTGGCCGGCGCCACTTCGTGCAGGAACGGCTCCTCCATGCCGAGGACGGTCTTGCCGAACCGGACCGCACGGCGCATGATGCGTCGCAACACATAGCCGCGGCCCTCGTTGAGCGGCAGGACACCGTCGGCAATGCAGAACGAGGCGGTGCGTACATGTTCGGCAACGACCCGGAAGGCGAAGTCGGTCGGCTCCATCGTTCCGCGGTACCGTTTGCCGCTGATCTCAGCGATCCGGGCAATGACGGGGCTGAACAGGTCCGTCTCGAACACGCTGCCTGCCCCCTGAAGGACGCAGACGATGCGCTCGAAACCGGCGCCCGTGTCGTTATTCTTCGATGGGAGCGGATCGAGGCGCGGCGCGCCGTCGGGGTCTTCCGCCCGGTTGAACTGGGTGAAGACGTTGTTCCAGAGCTCCAGCCAGCGGCCTGCCGCGTCGTCGATCTTGTAGCGCTCGGTCGGGCTCAGGTTCGGATCGTGCGTCATCTCTGACTCCGGCACGACCCGGTAGAAGAGCTCGGTGCAGGGGCCGCATGGGCCGTTGGGGCCCTCGGTGACGGCGTTGGCTGGCCAGTAGTTCTTGTCGCCGCCGAGACGATGGATACGGTCATGAGGCAGTCCGACCACCCGATGCCAGACGTCATAGGCCTCATCGTCGTCGAGATAGACGGTGACGCACATCCGATCAGGGTCAAGCTTCAGCCGATCAACCAGGTACTCCCAGGTCCACGGAATGACCTCGGCCTTGAAGTAGTCGCCGAAACTGAAGTTGCCGAGCATCTCGAAGAACGTGCAGTGCGACAGATCGCCGACGCTGTCAATGTCGCCCGTCCGCACGCACTTCTGCACCGTGGTAATGCGCCGGGACGGAGGCGTGGCCTCGCCGGTGAAGAACGGCTTGAACTGCTGCATGCCAGCGCTGGTGAACAGGGTGCTCTTGTCTTCGACACCCAGTGCGTCAATGGGAATGAGCGGCGCGCTGGGCAGATGCAGATGTCCCTTCTCAACGAAGAAGTCGGTATAGCTCTTGCGTAGATCCGCCGATAACATACGTGTTGGCACTCCCGCGGCATTATAGCACCGCGCCGGGATGCCCTCGGTTGCCGAGATCGAGGATGCCCTCCGAGCGATGACGGGCGGGTAGACTCGCGTATAGATCCTACCGAAGCGAAAAACCGGACCACAAGGGGATGGACATGAGACGACCGCTCGTGCTGATCGCGCTCGCAACCATAGGTTTCTTTCTGTTCCTGACCGTGCTCTCGCCCAAAGCTCCCTCGGGAGACCAAGGCCTGCTTCCCGAGGGCCCGGCCCCGCCGATCAGGATCAAGACGCCTTCGGGCGATCATATCGCGCTCGCTGACCTCAAGGGCAAGGTCGTGCTGGTGAAGTTCTGGGCGACCTGGTGCGGTCAGTGCGCTATGTCAACGCCCCACGTCCAGGCGCTGTATGAGAAGCGCAAGAACAAGGGGCTGGAAGTGATCGGTGTCGCGCTCGAGAACGATGACGGCCAGCAGATACCGGACTACGTTCGGGAGATGGGGGTCACCTATCCGGTCGGCATGGCCGATCCGCCCGAGGATGTCGGCGGGTGGATGAAACCGTCCACAGGCATACCGACAGTGTTCCTCGTGGATCGCAAAGGTAAGGTTCGCTGGTCGCAGAGCGGCTTTGCGCCGGGGCGCGAGCACGAGATGGATGATGCCGTCGACCGTCTGCTCAACGAATAGACGGGCAGGCGGTCAGGAAGGCTTCTCGGCGGCGCGTTCCGATGGAGGCTCGGTGCGCCAGACTCCCATGCGGCGGTAGCGGGCATAGCGTGCCGCGACGAGGTCGTCGAGGCTCATGCGCCCCAGCTCCTCGAGCACGGCAGTGATGCTCAGTTTGATGGAGGCCGCCATGGCCGACGGGTCACGGTGAGCGCCGCCGAGCGGCTCGGGCAGTACGTGCTCGACGATCCCGAGATGCTGCGCGCTCTTTGCGGTGAGCTTGAGAGCCGTGGCAGCCTGCGGAGCCTGCTCCTTATCACGCCACAGGATCGCCGCGCATCCTTCAGGAGGGATGACCGAGAAGACAGCGTGCTCCAGCATGAGCACCCTGTCGCCAACCGCCATCCCCATGGCGCCTCCTGACCCGCCCTCGCCTATCACGATGGCGACGATGGGGGTTCGCAGGAACGCGAACTCTGCCATGTTCCGCGCGATGGCCTCGCTGACGCCGGTCTCCTCGGCTCGCAGATCGGCCGCTGCCGCGGAGGTGTCGACAAAGGAGATCAGCGGACGGCCAAACCGTTCCGCGAGGCGCGCAAGGCGCAATGCCTTGCGGAAACCGGGGCCGCGCGCGCACCCGAAGTTGCGTCGTTGACGCTCGCGCAGATCCCGACCTTTCTGCTGACCGATCACCACGACCGGCCGACCGTCGAGGAAAGCCGGCCCCCCGATCACGGCTTCGTCGTTGGCCCACACCCGATCACCGGACAGCTCCATGTACTGGTCGAAGATCATCCGCACGTAGTCGAGCGCGTAGGGTCGGTCTTTGTGGCGGGCGATGAGAACTTCTTCCCATGGCGAGAGGTTGGCGAACACCTGCTAGGTGGCACGGCGCAGCTCGTTCTCGAGACGAACAATCTCCGCATCCAGGTCAATGCCGGACGCCACGGCCTCCGCGCGCTTCTCCGGTTTGCGGAGCTCGGCGATCAGGTTCTCGAGTTCGATGATCGGGCGTTCGAAGTCGAGCACGTTAGCTGCCATCGGCCTCTCCCTCGCGCGCTTCTGATGCCGCGAAGAACCGGAGCAGGAATGCCAGCGTGGCGCGCATCTCCTTCCGGGGCACCGTCCGATCAACGAATCCATGCTCGGCCTGGAACTCGCTGGTCTGGAAGTTCGCTGGCAGGTGACCGCCCAGATCCTGCCGGCCAACTCGTCGGCCTGCAAAGCCCACGACGGCGCCGGGCTCGGCCAGAATCACGTCGCCCAGCGACGCGTAGCTGGCGTAGACCCCGCCGGTGGTCGGGTCCGTCAACACGCTGATGAAGGGCACTCCCGCCAGGGATGCGCGCTTGGCCGCTGCCGATGTCTTGGCCATCTGCATGAGGGCGACCAGCCCTTCCTGCATGCGGGCGCCGCCCGACGCGCTGAAGATCACGATGGGCACCGCTCTCTCAACGGCGCGCTCGAAGGCGCGGGCGATCTTCTCGCCGACCACCGAGCCCATGGACCCTCCCATGAACCCGAAGTCGGCAACGCCGATGACGCAAGGCAATCCCTCGATGGTCGCGTCGCCGGTCGTGATCGCCTCGCGTACGCCCGAGCTGGCCGCGGCGGTACTGGCCTTTTCGACGTAGCCGGGAAACTCCAGCGGATCGTCGGGCAGCAGGTCGCCGTCGGTCTCGACAAAGGAGTCGGGGTCTACGGTGATCGCAAGCCTTTCGGCCGAAGTCAGGCGGTGGTGATAGCCGCACTTGGAGCAAACCTGCAGATTGCGCTCGAGCTCACGCACAAAGATGATCTCATCGCACCCCAGGCACTTGCTGGCCACGCCGTCGGGCACAGTGTCCATCTCCCGTGCCCCGCGACTTCGCCGAGAAAACCAGCCTCCGGGATTCATCGTGCCTCGATCTCCTGCAGGACGTTCGCGTCCGGATGTGGTAATACGAACTCCACCTTTGAGAAGGGAGTCCCGTGTGCCATGTCGGTTAGCGACCTGCGCAAGGAGATAGACCGCATAGATGAACGCATTGTCGAGCTTCTGAATCGTCGAGCCGAGCTTGCCCTCGAGATCGGCACGCACAAGGCCCACACGAAGTCGCCGTATTTTACCCCTGAAAGGGAGCGGGCCGTCGTCAAGCGGCTGGTAGCCGCCAGCAAGGGCCCGCTGCCGGCCGATGCGTTGCGTGCCGTCTACCGTGAGGTTATCTCTGCTTGCCGTGCGCTGGAGAAACCCCTCGCGATCGCCTATCTGGGACCGGCCGGGACCTTCTCGCATCAGGCCGCCATCACCCGGTTTGGCTCGTCGGCCATGCTGCAGGCATGTGATGCCATCCCCGACATCTTCGCGCAGGTCGAACGCGGAGCGTCTGACTACGGCGTCGTGCCCGTCGAGAACTCGCTGGCAGGCGTCATACCCGAAACGCTCGATACGTTCACGCAGAGCAACGTCCGGGTGGTCTCCGAGCTGTTCGTGCCGATCGTACACAACCTGGCAACGCGATGCGGCGATCTCGACCAGGTGCGCAGGCTCTATACGCACCCCCAGCCGCTGGCCCAGTGCCGCCAGTGGATACGCGCACATCTCCCTAATGCCGAGATCGTCGAGGCTTCGAGCACAGTGCGCGCCGCCCAGGCAGCGGCCGCGGAAGATGGCGCCGCTGCGCTATGCCCTGCCCTCGCCGCCGAGATCACCGGGCTTCCCATCCTCGTTGAGCACACGGAGGACAATCCGTCCAATCGGACCCGGTTCCTCGTGCTCGGCTACAACGAGCCAGAACCTACGGGTCGCGACAAGACCTCGGTCATGTTTTCGGTGCATCACCGAGCGGGTGCTCTGTTCCGTGCGATGGCGGCGTTCGAGAAGTACGATGTAAACCTCACCATGATCGAGTCCCGTCCTGCCAAGATGGCTGTGTGGGAGTACGTCTTCTACGTGGACGTGCAGGGGCACATCCGCGATGACAACGTGGCGCGCGCCCTGAGCCTGCTCAAGGAGCAGACCCTCTTCTTGACGGTCCTCGGCTCCTATCCGGCAGCAGAGTAGGTAGATCGAAACAGGCAGGCCATCTGCATCGCCTACCTGAGGACGTGTACAGTCAGGCGCAATCTGCAAACTTTCAGTGATGCAGCTGCGCATTCTGGCTGCAAACTGAGCCGCACAGTAGCCTGTGCGCGACCGGGGAGCCACGGAGCCGCGCGCAGGGATCGCGCACGAGGTACGCATGCAGAGATCCCGAACGACGGACCTCTGACGGGACGCAGAGCACCTGGCGATCGCTCCATGCGACGCCTCCACGTCATTGCGAGCGAAGCGAAGCAATCCCGAACGCTTACGGTCATCGTGTCTCGCGACGCCAATGCGCTGATCTCCGTTGACCGCTCAAGATCGCTTCGCTGCGCTCGCGATGAGGTGGCGCGGCAGGCGCGGGCTGCTCGGGATCGCTTCGCTGCGCTCCTAAGAAAGCTCTCTACGCTTTCTGATTCACGCACCGCGGCCACGCCGCGTCCGAACTCCTAAGAAAGCACTCTACGCTTTCTCATACACCCACCGCGGCCACGCCGCGTCTGAACTCGCGATGACGTGGACGGATTGTCGTTCGCCATGGTGTTTGCGAGCCGAACCTGGTAGGGGCGAATCAACCGCCGAACGGAGGCGCGGAGTATGGGAACGTGGTAGAGCGCGGTTGGTTCGCCCATGTAACGCATGACGCTGGCTGTCCGGCTGATACGCCCCTACGGGGTGCGTGCGGAGCCCGCCGGTGATTGAGCCGGCGCGAAGCGCCGTGTCGAAATCCAGGCGGGCGATGTTCGTCCGGATGGCGGTCGTTCGGCTCATACGCCCCTCCCGACATTGGTGCGGAACGCGATGCCGAAGTGGCACGTTGCAGCGTGCCCCTCCCAATGGCGACCGGCACATCCACACGTCATTGCGAGCGAAGCGAAGCAATCCCGAGCGCCTATGGCCGTCACGTCTGGCGACGCCGATACGCGGATCGGCGCTGACTGTTCGGGATCGCGTCGCTTTGCTCGCGATGACGTGGGCGGAGCGTCGCTCGCCATGGTGCGTGCGCTCCGGAGGCCCGTAGGGGCGAATCAACCGCCGAGCGGAACGTCGATGAAGAGGAACGCGGCAGCGCGCGGTTGGTTCGCCCATGTAGCGCATGACGCGCAGGCGAGCGGGAGGCCCGCCATGTGTCGGAACAAGGGCGTACCAGCCGGTTGTGACCTCCCATCATCTGATCGCACCGTCGGTCGTCCGGCTGATACGCCCCTACGACAGCCGCGCGAGCTCCGGCGCCACGACGCGACGGGCAGCCGTGAAGGGGCACGCTAAAACGTGCCCCTACCAATCGCCGCCAGCCCACGATCGTCATTCCCGCGAACGTGGCAACGTCGGGGAACCGATGCCTGCC
>JAAYVH010000007.1 GCA_012517255.1 Chthonomonadales bacterium | reverse complement strand
GCTCGTCTGCCGTCTCCTGCATGGCGTCGCGGGGTAGCACGCCGGGCCGCACGCGCCGCATGAGCGCCTGATGGAAGCGCACAATGTAACCGTAGAGAGCGCGCTGCTCGGCCGTGTAGCAGCCATTGACGGGCCACATGCGGCCGATATCGCTGGTGTAGTTGCACACGTCGGGCGCGCAGTCCATGAGAATGAGGTCGCCGTCGCGCAGCAGGCCGTCGTTACGGCAGTAGTGGCCGTCCCATGCGTTCTCGCGCCCGGCGGGGATGATGGCGCGGTAGCCTTCGCCCCGCGCGCCGCTCTCGATGAAGACGCGATGCATGACGGCATGCAGGTCGTATTCCCGCAGCCCGGGACGCGTGATCGCCATGGCCTCCATGACCGCGCGTGCCGACAGCTCGCCTGCCCGGCGCATTACGGTGATCTCCTGCGGGCTCTTGATGAGCCGCATGGCATCGAGGATGGGCGACAGGTCGCGGCATTCGGCATCAGGGAAGCGCTCCTGCAAACGGGCTATGAACCGGTCTTGCCGCGTGCCGCCTCCGTCCCACGGATCGGATGCTTCCATGTGAGCGGCGTGCACCAGCACGTCGCGCGAGGACATGCGGCCTTCGCCGGGCTGGAACGGCGTGAAGATCACTGCGCGCCGCGCCAGATGCTTCTCCAACTCCGACCACGGGTAGACGGCATCCAGACCGGTCAGGGCGCAGATGCGGTCGGCATCCTCCGCGAAGGCGAGTGTCTCATCTTCGGGGGTGCGCTCCGGTCGGCACGGCAGATAGGCCGATGCCGTCTGAGCCTGACCATCGAGAAGCACGTAGGCTTGCGGGGCCTCGAGGCCCGTGAGATAGAGGACCTCGTTGGTCTGCCGGAACAGCTCGAAGCCGCGCAGGGGACCGGCTCCCTGCAGCACGGCTGCAGCATCGCCGATCTGCTCGAATACGTGCGCGCGCCTGCGGGAGAACTCCTCGGGGGTGAACCATGACCAGACACGCGTTGGAGGCGCGTCCACCTTTGCTGCGGACTTCATTGCCGACCACACTCCTTCGTGAGATGGCGGGATGGCTCCTGGCCTCATCGCCATCCGCTGCCGGTCCCCATGATACCGCAGAGGCGCAAGAGCCCCGGGAGGCTGCGGGCAGGAGACTCGCGCGCTGCCGGGGAATCTAGCCGCGGGATCACCCATTCTGGAGGCAACCATGAAGCTCATCGTTCGCGCGGGCACGCGCGCCCGGCATCACTGTCCTATTACGCTCAACTGCCCCGCCGGTTCGGTTCCATCAGGGCTGACGAGCTCGGGGCGTGTCATCCCCGTGCAACGGGACGGTGATCGCGCGGCTTTGATCCTGCCAGCCATGGAAGCCGGAACAGAGCAGACGTGGACGCCGGAGGGTGTCGTGACCGTGGGGGGCGTCATGCTCGAAGACGACGGCAAGACCATCACGGTGCATCTGGACAACCGGCCGTTCACCGCCTATCACTACGCGAACGTTCCCGCGCGGCCCTACTTCTGGCCGTTGCTCGCCCCCGGCGACATCGAGGTGACGCGTGGCTGGCCCATGCGCGAGCGGCCTCGGGATGACGAAACGCGCGACCACAAGCACCACCGCTCCATGTGGGTGGCCTTTGGTGAGGTCAACGGCGCCGACAACTGGAGCGAAGAGCCGGGCCATGGCTATACAGTGCATCGCTCGCTCGATGAGATGGTCAGCGGACCCGTTTTCGGGAGGTTTCGCACGACGAGCGACTGGACCGATGCCAGCGGCAGGAAGCTCCTGACGCAGTCGCTCACAGCCACGTTCTGGGCCGCAAGCGGCGATGCCCCCAGGTTCGTGGACATTGTCGTCGCTCTGAAGGCGACCGAAGGCGACGTCCACTTCGGCGACACCAAGGAAGGCGGCTTGATCTCCATCCGCGTTGCGACGCCCATGGACGTACCCCGCGGAGGGAAGATCGAGAACGCGTTCGGTGGCATCAATGAGCCGGAAAACTGGGGACATGCGGCGCACTGGTGCGACTATTCCGGGATCGTGGACGGCGCGCACGTCGGTATAGCCGTCATGGACCATCCCCACAGCTTCCGTTACCCGACCTACTGGCACGTGCGCGACTACGGGCTCATGGCCGCCAATCCTTTCGCGCTGAAGGCCTACACAGGGGGCCTCAAGGACGGCAGCTACACGCTCTCGCAAGGCGACGAGATGCGCTTCATCTATCGGGTGGCCATCCATCGCGGCGACGCGTCGCAAGCGGGCATCCGCGACCGGTACCTCGATTTCATCGTCCCGCCCGTTGCCACGTGGGCTGAGTAGCGCATGGATCACCGGATACACCGAGCAGCCAGAGAGCACGGGGCAAGGGGTACTGCCATGAAGAGCCCGCTGCTCGTCGCGGCCGTCATGCTCGCCCTTGCCACGTCCAGCGGCGCACAGGAGGTGCGACGCGTGCTGCGCATACGCCCCGGCTCGGCAGTGGAGAGCGCGGCGCTGCTCGGCACCAACAACACGTCGCAACTGACGGAGGGCGCGCGGGCCGCGTCAGCCGGAGGCGGTTGGACCTACCGCATCGCAGCGCCCGGGGGCTCTCTGGTACGGCTGGAGGTGCGCAGCGAAGGCGCGCTGATCGTGAGCCCGTCGGGCGACGACGGCAAACCGCTCCCGCCGGTCTCGCGCTCGGGCGCTTCCCTCGCTGTGCGTGTGCCTGCGGCAGCGAGCCTCGGATCAGGGGTGCGTTTCCATTTCAAGGCGACCGGAGGTCAGGGGCTGTTGCGGGAGGCCGTGGTGACGGTCATCATGGCAGACGCCAACCGCAACGGTGTCCCCGATGCCGTGGATGCATTCCTGCGCGGAGGCGCTCCCGCCGGCGCCGGTGTGGCTGCCGTGCCATTGCCCACGCGTCCTTTCACCGCCTTCCAGACGGGTCAGCCGTACAATCCCGCCATAGCGCCGCCAACCGATGCGGCGCTCGTCTTCTCCGCAGACCGAGATGTGCTCCAGGGATGGCGCGAAGCCGGCTATGTAGTGAAGACCATGGGGGGCTTTCGGCAGTACGAGCCCTACGTCAAGGCCAATCCCCACGAGGTTCAGACCGACCGCAACGGCTCCATGATCGTCATCGGCGGCAACAGCTACTACATGATCCCCACGACTGGGCTGAACGAAAAGCAACGCGCCTACTACGCCGAAGCCGCCGCTAACGGTGTCTACGCCGTCTGCCCGGAGGAACCGGAGATCTTCGCGCGTGCCGGTTACTCGGAAGCGTTCAAACAGGAATGGCAGGCCCTGTACGGCGCTCCGTGGGAACCGCCTCACTCCAGCATGGAGGCGCGCGTCAAGGCGGAGCGGCTGAAGATGCAGCTCTGCCTGCGTCAGATCCAGGCCGTGCTGGGCCCGCTAGCCAGCACGCATCCCGGGGTCCGGCGCATGCTGGCCGTTCATAGTCCGGTCACCTATCCGCACTGGGGCATCACCGTGCCTCACTATGCGCTCTTCCGCCTGCCCGCCGTTCAGGAAGTGATCGGTCAGGTATGGACCGGCACGGCGCGCACTCCCACGCGCGTGGCCGGCGTTCGCGCCGAGCGCACCTTCCCGCTGGCGTATGTCGAGTACTCCTCGCTGGTTCATCTGCTCCGCGGCACGAGCAAGCCGCTCTGGGCGCTCATGGATCCGGTGGAGGACAACCCCGATCTGCCCATGGATGACTACATCCGCAACTACCGCGAGACCCTGGCGGCTTCGCTCATGTTTCCCGGGCTTGATCGGTTCGAAGTGATGCCGTGGCCCAGCCGCATCTATGGGCGCGTTCCTGCCGACTACGCGACGGTCATCAATACCGTTGTCGGCGCGCTCACCGAGATGTGGCGGTACCCTATCCGCAAGATCGAGGCCGGCTCCGAGGGGGTCGGCGTCCTCATCGCGGACAGCATGTCGTATCAGCGCGGCGACCCCCATCCCAGCGACTTCGACGGCTTCTACGGTCTTGCCATGCCGATGGTTATGCACGGCCTGCCCCTCCAGGTGCTGAGCCTCGATCGTTGCTCCGAGCAGGGTTACCTCAGCGGCGTCCGGACGTTGCTGACATCCTACGATTTCATGAAGCCCGATGCGCCTGAGTGCAACATCGGTCTGGCCGATTGGGTTCGCAAGGGCGGTTCGCTCATCATGGTGGGAGGAACCGACCCCTACAACGGCCTCGCCGATAGCTGGTGGCGCAAGGCGGGCCTGAACTCACCCATGGAGGATCTATTCCTCCGATTGGGTATCGAGCCCAGACGCGTGCTCGAGGAACCCGGCGTCCGCAACGTAGTGTCTCCGACTGAGCTGCTCCGCGGAGATCCTGAAGAGCGGAGCCTGAAGAACCGCCGCCGCTACACGGTGGACCTCAGCCCCTTTGTGCGGGAGACGGGCAGCGTCAGCGTGCG
Organism: Chthonomonadales bacterium; assembly: GCA_012517255.1. Classification (GTDB taxonomy): domain Bacteria; phylum Armatimonadota; class Chthonomonadetes; order Chthonomonadales; family CAJBBX01; genus JAAYVH01. Next base: position 33,838 of record JAAYVH010000007.1, on the reverse strand, counting down.
CTTCGAGGACGTGTCGCGAGCCGATGGTTGGGGGCCGTACCTGGCGTCGGCGGAGCTGCGCATCAACGACGTGCTGGCGGCTTCCTTCCAGGCCGGTTCCGAACTCGAGACGCGGTTCCTGGCAGAAGATCGCAACAGCGTGTGCAACGCCGATGCCCGATTCGCCGACGGCGACGCCTACTGGGTCTATCGCTTCGATGGCCTGCCCAGGGAAGCCTCCGTCAAGCTCACGCTCGACATAGGCAACGGCTTCCTGGTGAGCGCCTATCCCGCGCCGCCCGCGAACCGCCTGCTCGAAGCCGTCGCCTCGGGTCCCGGTGCGCTGCCTGCTTACACGCCTGATCGGATGCTGCAGCGCATTCGCGTTCTGGACGGCTACACGCTCACCGCCTACGCTCCGCCCGCCGATGCACAGGTCCTCTACCGCCGGGCGGGGGATGGCGTTCCGATCGTTTGGCACGCCAAGGTGGGCAACGGCAGTCTGATCTATGCCGGCGTGGCGCCCGCGTTCTTCACCGCCACGTCCCAGACCGACCGCTGGATACGCGAGCTCACGCGCAGGGCGTTCGAGACAAACGGCGACACGCTCACATTCGCGACGGGGTTCGTGTCGCGTCGTGGACCCTACGTCGCCGCGAGGGCGCTAGCCGGCGACATCAGCCTGGACGGTTCGTACGTGGACCTGCTTGCCGCGAACCTGCCTGTCGTAGAGAGCCCGCAGGTTTCGGCCGGTCAGGCGGCTTTCCTGCGCAGCGCGGGAGGATCGGGAGGATCGACGCCGAGCGTTCTGGCGGTGTCCGGTCGAACCACCGCACGGATGGAGACCGCCACGGCTACCGCTTTCGTGGTGCAGGCCCCGGCCTCTACCGTCGGAGCCGCGCGACTCGCCGCAGGCCGTCGGACCTTCGTCGGCGCGAAGGCCTGTACCCTTCGCGGGGAGGCGGTGGCGGTCTCGGCTCGCCAGGAACGGGGCACCGTGCTGCTGCGCTATGACAACAACCCCGAGGGTGTCGCCGTCCGCGTGAGCTGGAAGTAGGGAAGCCGATCGCCCCTGGCGCCGGTGTCCATCGACCTCAAGACCCGCGTCTCTTCAGGGCGCATAGCGCCAGACTGCTGATGCCTCTCGACACGAAGGTGCACGGCCCCCAACGGACGGAGGAATGCGCACGATGCGCGGGGAACACCGATGGTACGGCGACGACCAAACTGACCGAGCGAGGAACCTGACCATGACCGAACGCGAGCGCTTCCACGCCTGCATGAACTACGAGACGGTGGACATCACCCCGCACTGGACCTGGGGCGGATGGCCCGAGACCCTGGAGCGATGGAAGACGGAAGGTTACGTGCCGGGGCGCGATGACGTGCGGCAAGGCGCAAGCGCGGTCCACTGGGTCGGCCATTGGTTCTTCCCGCATCCACCCTTCGAGCATCAGGTGATCGAGGAGGACGAGGAGCACGTGCTCTACGTCAATCACGAGGGGATCCTGATGCGGGAGATGAAGAACAATCCCTACAGCTCCATGCCCCAGTTCGTCAAGTTCCCAGTCACGACGCGTGAGGAGTTCCGGGCGTTCTGGAAGGAACGGATGCAGCCCCGACCGGAGGAGCGGATCGGTCCGGACTGGAGGGAACATCTGGCCGCGCTCAGGGCGTCCGAGATTCCGATCGTCCTCATCTCCGACCGTTGGGGAGGCTTCTTCGGCCCGCTGCGCAACCTTGTCGGTGTGGAGGCGCTGTGCACGCTGTTCTACGACGACCCCGCGTTCATCGAAGAGATGATGGACGCCGACGCTGACTTCATCATCGCCATGATGGACCAGGTTCTCGACGCAGGTCCCATTGACGCGTTCGCCTTCTGGGAGGACATGGCCTACAAGACCGGTCCGCTGCTAACCCCGAAGCTGGCCCGGAAGTACATGCTCCCGCGCTACAAGAGGGTGACAGAGTTCCTGCGCGCCCGGGGCGTGCAATGGATCGGTCTGGACAGCGACGGGCGCATTGACAGCCTCATCCCCGTGTGGCTCGATGCGGGACTGAACTTTCTCTATCCCTTCGAAGTCCAGGCCGGCATGGACGTGAACAAGGTCCGGCGCGAGTACGGCCGCGATCTGCGGATGTGGGGCGGCGTGGACAAGCGGGCCATCGCCGAGGGACGGGACGCCATCGAAGCCGAGCTGGCCCGCGTGAGCCACCTCATCGAAGAGGGAGGCTACATTCCCATGGCTGACCACTCATGCCCGCCCGACATCTCATGGCCCAACTACGTCTACTACATGCGGCGGCTGGGCGAGGTGTGCAACCACCAGCGTTAGCCCGATCTGCCTATCGGCCGCGTCGGTAGAACCACTCGCGCCACGAGTCGTAGATCGTGTCAGGATCGCCATCGGCAGGACCGATCTGCCAGTACCGTCCGGCGAAGCACTGCGCAACGCCTGCTGCGGTCACATCCTTGCGTATGCCTGCGCGAATGCTCGGGGGCGCATCGTGCGAGACCAACGGGGCGAGACGACCCGCCACGTCCCGAAGCAGACTGGGGATCGCCCGTAACTCCGCGCGGCCGAGATAGGAGCCCTGCGCCCCCTCGCTGTCGAAGGCGAGGCGCACGTCGGCAAACTCCAGATAGACGGCCACGATCTCGGGCTCCTCCACACGCACCCGGGCACATTCGCGCCACCAGTCGCCGAACTCCGCGCACAGGACCGACAGCGGATCGAGCACGTCTGCGGAGAGCGCTCCTCGCACAACGGCGGGTCCGGGGAACGTGAGCGTGGCCCACATCTCGCATGTTCCGGCAGAGTGAGGCAGGCGCACAGGATCGAGGTTCAGCTTGGCCAGCGGCGCAAGGCGCGCCGCCAGCAGACCGATCTCGGCGTCGTCATAGGCGTCGGCCTCATACGACACTACCATCTCCGGCAAAACGGCCATGTCGCCACCTCCTTCGAGATGCCGCACATCGCGGCGGCCTCCGCTGCGTAGGGCAGGGTCAGACGCCCGTCTCGCGAGCCGCCGCCCATCCATCTCGGATCCATGCCGGCGCTTCATTGAGGTCTGCCCAGACGCAGGGAGGGCCGAACATCTCGGGATGGACGGTCGCGGTGATCAGCTTGGTGCGGTGCAGACCTGCCTCGGCCAGGGGCACGCCCTGCGGGCTGAGGATGAAGCTGTCTCCGTAGCCGATCATGCCAGGCCGGTCGAACTTTACAATGTTCGACCGCGCGACCACCATCTTCATCTGGCATGCGAGTCCGACATGGCAGTTGCGGACCCAAACGCGATGGTCATGGGCATACTGGGCGCCGATCTCGTTGTTATGCGGCGAGAAGAGCACTTCGGCTCCCATGCGCCGCGCGGCCATAGCGACGAACGGAAACGAGCTGTCGTGGCATATCTGCACGGCGAAGCGGACGCCATGCGCCTCGAAAACCGGCACCGATCGTCCCGGGAGGAAGCCCAACCGATCGGCATCCGGGCCCGTCAGACACACCTTGTCATACACCCCGAGCAGCTCGCCCCGATGGATGACGAGCTGACTGTTGTAGAGCCCATCGTCTGCGAATCGCGCCATGCCCACGAGCGTCACCATGCCGTGCGCGGCAGTTTCGGCGATGAACGCCTGCACCTCGGCGCTGTCGAGCCTGCGCGCTCCGGCCTCGATGGCCTCGGGACTATCGTAACCCGAAAGGAAGCACTCTGGGAAGCAGACGAAGTCGCTCGCGCGGTCGAGAGCCTCGGCAATGACGCCGCGGCACGTCGCGGCATTGGCGGCGAAGTCACCTTCTCGACACATTCCCTGATAGACGCTGAGTGTGATCGGTCGGGTCATGTGCCGTTGGAGGCTCCCCCTTGCGTCAACGACTCGTGCGCTCCTTCCCGGGCGGCTGCATCGGGCCGACATACTCGGTGGCCACGACAACATCGTCGAACCAAACCCGACGCGACCCAGTTGATCGCGATTCGTAGAGGCTCAGGTCCACTCGGTTCAGGCGCAGCGCCGCAGTCGTGCGAAACCGCAGGTTCGGGAAATCGCCTCGCAACCTGCCGTCCACCCAGAACGCTACGCGGCCCGTGCGCGCGCCGGGCTCGCCCGCATCCACCATGAGCTCGCAACACAGCCATCGGCCTCGATCCGGCGTCAGGTCGGGCCGGGGTTCGAACGACGGACCGAACAGCCTGCGCCGCTCGTTCTCCTGAGGTTGGATCTTGCCGCTTGGGTAGAACTGCTCGCCCCACTGATGCTGCTGGTCCATGTGGTAGACATAGGCTACCATGGGCCCCGGCGGCTCCATTCCCGGCTCGAAAGACCAGTGATCGAGAAGCGCCGTAATCTTGTTCGTGCCGTCGGCCCTGACACCCGGGTTCGCGTGCGGCACTCCGGGCGCTCGAGCTTCGATGGCGCCGCCCACATGATGGGCGCCGGGGAAGTCCGGATCGTAGCGTATGTAGTAGCGCAGAAACAGCCGATCCTGACCGGGAAGCAGCCGGGTCAGACCCACGCTGCCCGCCCCATTGAGAGCCATGCGCACGCTCCGGCCGCCCGTATGGACAACCTCGCGACCGCTCTCCACGCCGCATGAGCCCCAGGCCTGATCCCATCGGTGATTCCATCGGGCGCCGTCTGTCCGGACGCCGTCGGTGAACACTGCGCCTTCGACACCCTCGAAACCATCGGCGAACAGCACGGCGCGATGGCGCTCGATTCCTGCGTCGCCGGGATACCGTCTGGCCAGGCCAGGACCTTCCGGGAGAGCGCCGGGACCCTTGAGGGGCTGCGTCGTCGCTGCCAAGCTCAGACCGGCCAGCAACGCCGGCATCATGAACGGCTTCGCTGCCGCATGTCGCAGTGCGATGCTCATAGACCCATCATAGCAGAATGCGCCGATCGGTCTCTGCTGTGCCTACCAGGGCTGCACCAGTTTCAGGAGCGCCTGCGATCGGAACGTGGTGGCGTTTGGGTCCCCCAGGATCATGTAGGTCTCCAGCCCCTTGCCGCCGCTGTTGCGATACGAGAGATAGCCATTCGTCTGGCCATTGGTGACCACGATACGGCCGCCGACTGACCGAGTCGGCGAGAACTCGTAGCTCATCGTCGTCACATACTGCTGGCTCGTGCTGCCGAGACGCTGGTAGGCGCCCGAGAACCCGATGTCCAGCTTCCGAAGGATCCTCACGTTGACGCTGGGTCCGATGAGCGTCTGCCGATTGCCTCCGAGAGTGCCTGTGCTGATCATACACCCGGCGCGGTTGAACCTGTCTGAGACGCGGACGCCGAATCCGAGACTGACCGTGCTGTCCCATTCGTTCTCGAACTTCCATCGGCTCACGTTCAGGTTCAAGGCATAGTCGGAACGTGAAACAAGGTTGCCGCGCAGGCCGAAACCCCGCTGGAATGGCCGTCCGTCCGAATGGACTTGATAGCCGCCCTCGCCTTCGAGCGAGAAGTTGCGCCATGCCCCCTTCCGCCACTCGGCCCAGTGTTGCAGGATCGCGACCCCACCCTTGATGCCGGTGAACGGAATGAAGCCGTGGGGCAGCAGGTAGCGGTCGTCGAGACTGAAGCCAACCAGGCCCAGCACGGACGTTCGCGCAAGGTAGAGCGCCGCTGCCTGCACCATTCTGCCTCCGCTGTTGGGACCGCCGGAGAAGCCGCCCTGCAGGTTCAGCATCCAGTTTCCGCTGCGCTGCTCACCCATCACAAGCGCGGCAGTGTTGTCCGCCCCGTCGATGGTCCGGGCCTGGACCATTGCGCTCACGTTGGACACTGGCGAGAGATCATGCCGCACCCGCCCTACGAAGTCGGAGCGCTCGCCGAACGATACGGCTGCCAGGGCGCCTACCGTGTCGGACTTGCCGATCTTGCCGTAGAGCTTGGCTCCGAGATCGAAGGCGGGGATGCGCATGGAATGGAAAGGCATGCCGATGGCGCTCAGGGTGTTCATCGTCACGTAGCGATTGCCCTCGAGGAAGAACGGCCTTCGCTCCTCGACAAACCGTTCGCCGCGTGTGAAGGTGATGCTCTCGACGGCGCCTTCGACGGTCGCGAAGTCCGGGTTTATGGAAGCCACGGCGGTGAGCTCGGGCGTGAGAGCGCCGCGGGCGTCGAGCCCTGTCCTCAGGGTCGTGCTCCCGTCGCCGCCGCCCGCGATGCCATACTGCAGCACGGACAGCGACGGCTTGAAGCGAACCGGCGGACGCACATCGGTCCATCGGCCCTGCCGCTCAAGATAGTCGAGGGGACCGAGGTCAGACCATTGCGAAGCGATATGCGTTCGGTACTGAACGCGCAGGAAGTTCACCCCCATGGTCACGGGCTCGCGCGACTGGGGATAGCTGAGAAGCGGCCACGGGATGCGTATCTCAGCGGTCCAGCCCTCGGCAGTCCTCTTCGCGGCGGCAGCCCAGTCGCCGGACCACTCTGCCTTGGCGCCGCGCCCTCCGCCGATTCGGGCGGATCGGGTTCCGATCGGATTGACGCGAAAGCGGCTCACGTCATCCCACTTGTGGCTGAGGAATGGGTCAATCATGAAATCCACGACGTCCTCGCCGGAGCCGCCGCCGTCGCTCGATAGCTGGCTGTCGCCCACCGTCTCTCTCGCCACGATCGCCGAAGGGGCGGAGTCGAAGCACCGGAAGGCCACATAGATGGCCTCGTCGTCGTAGCAGATTAGCGCCTCGGTCTGATCGTCGGCAGGGCGACGTCCCATGGTGTCGGTGAATCCCGTGGCGCGCGACGCCTGGGCCCATGCCGCGTCGCTGAGGTCGCCATCAATGGCGGGCGCCGACGGGGCGCGAACGGCCGCGATCGTTCGGCTGTGCGTGCCGTCGGCTGAGGACTTCTGCGCCGGCGATTGAGCGCGAACCGCGGCCACTGTACAGGTCGCAGCCATGATGCCCGCCAAGCGGCGCGCCACGCGGGCCACGCGACGCAGATGCCGTTTGCCGAAAGGATACGTCGCGTACGGGAGAATCTGCGGTAGGTCTCGTGCGGTCTCGATAGAGCTCATGCTCAGATGGGTATACCTCGCTTTGTCTAGCGTGGATGTCTCGGTTGCAGCAGGAGGCGACGCCGTCCGATCACAAGAACCACAGAGCGCTATCGTCTCTCCATTGCCGCAATGGCACGCTCGAGGTGCGTCACGGCCTTCGCTTCGGCGGCGCCTGCCTTGCGAACTTCCGCCGCAATGGCGCGCCGTACGGACGGATCGGCCAGCCCAGCGTGGGCAGACCTCTCCCTATTGTGGGGAACCACGCAGTGCCCGACCTGGCCCTGCTTCGGCTTGCGACTTCGCATGCTGGCGTCCTCCCGGATCGGAAACGCCGAAGAAGGCCGGAGCCGCCTGCAGCGTTGCCATGCTCGCGGCAACCGCCGAAGGCGGCGCCTCTGTGATATGAACGCTCGCCGCTGGCGGACGGTTTCGTGAATGGTGGATCCGGCGGCGAAATGCCCCTCGGTTGCGTCTGACTATGTGACGCCCGGCCGACGTCGGTAACGCCGCGCGAAGAGGCATCGTGCAGGGAACGCGGCTTGCTCCAGAAGCGTCGGCGCGATCATTCAGCCGCCGGGCTTGCCGACCTGTAGACGACGATCGGATGCCCGCTATGCTCGTAACGACGCAGCTCAACGAACAGGCCGTTCCGGACGATCTCGTCGTGGAAGAGCGGATTCTTGTAGATCACGGTCAGGCAGCGAGGTACGCGCCTCACCGACTCCTCCATGGCTTCCACTGCCTGGCGCATCACATCGCGGGGGAACGGGTTGTACATGTAGAGGTACGTGAAGCGATCGTAGTCGTCGAAGACCGCCGCGTCGGCCGCAAAGAGCTCGACCCTGGCGAACCCGGCGAGGTCGAGATTGCGTCTGGCGACGTCCAGCATCTCCTGCGAGAGATCGAAGCCCGCCAGCACCCCGAAAGGAAAGCGCGCGAGCGTGAGGAGCGCGCCCCCTTTCCCGCATCCGACATCGAGCACGGCATCGTCGGGGCCGATCGGCAGATCGCGCAGGACGCGCTCGAGATCCGGGCCTCCCGAGTAGGCGTGGTTATGGGCGCGCCGAGGGTCGAGACCGAGACGCGACAGCGGCACCGAATCCACGTCAATGCCCAGCCTCCGCAGTCGCCGCCGGTGCGCCGCGCCCCCGAGGACTTCACGCACCCAGTAACGGACGAGTTGCCGAACGCCCACAGCCGATGCCACGCCACGTCTCCGTACATCCAGAGGTTAGCGGGACGGGAACCTCCCGCGGCGTGAGTCTACCGCATCAGCCAGGCGGGGCGCTCTGAGGTTGGCGTCGCAGGAGGGCAAGGGCCGCAGCCGGGCCGACGACCAGTTGCAGAACGATCCCGGGCGTACCGGCGAGAACGGACGCGAACCCGACAGCGGCAGGAGGCAGCTTCAGATAGCCTGCGAGCGCCGTTGTGATGACCCACGTCACGCCGATCCGTGCCGCGACTCCGGCTACGACGGCCAGCCAGACCGGCGCGCCAGTAAGCCGTACCCCCGACACCACGCCGCCGAGAACCGACAGCTCGACGCACATCACCACGGCGATGGGCAACGGCGGCATGCCGGTGAGCAGCATCGAGGCCCACGGCGTCAGCATGCCCACCAGGGCAGCCATGGGCGGGCGGAGCACGATGGCGGCCAGGAGCACCGGCAGATGCATCGGCAGAAACGTGCGTCCGAGACCCACCACATTGAACAGCATGGGCACGGTGATCCCGAGGGCGCAGAACAGCGCGGCCAGCGCGAGCTCGCGGGCGCGAGCCAGCATGGGGTCTTCGGTGGACGGCGTCATGGGCGCAGTGAGACCTACGGGACCGACGGCGCGAGCGTGAAGAGCTCGTCGTTGGGAGTGTTCCACACCTTTTGGGAGCTTGCTTCATCCCCCAGGGTGTCGAACCACTGCTTCACATTGGCCGGTGTCTGGGGATGCAGCGTCGCAACGATCGTCTCGCCTGTGTCCTTGTTGCGCACCTGGACACGGAAGGCGTCCGAAGGCTTGAGCACGATGTTGCGCTTGCCGTAGGTCGCGCCGGTGCTCCACTGCAGACCATCCACCATGCAGGAAGGCGGCGGAGCGTCGGGGCACCAGGCTGTCACCTCGATGCCGAAGTGGGGCCGCGCCTTCAGCTCCTCAAGCGCGGCCCACCCGATCTTCATACCGATCACCAGCCACGGCCCCAGATGGCCATGAAAGCCCCGAATGCTCTCCCAGTCCAACGCCTTCTCCTCCATCGGTCCCATCGGTCTCCCGCAATCTATGGGACCCGTGCTGCTATTCGTCGGCTTCGGCGCGCTTCCTCCACTTAACGTGGCCGTCCGCAAACACGTGCGCGGCGCCGCCGCGATGGGCGAACCGCGCCCGCTCTGGCGACGACGACAGCTCGATCCGCTGGTCAATGATGATCGGCTGCTCAGCAGGCGGGAATGCTGCTCCTCCGGGCTCTCCCAGCGAGCCGATGCTCCGTCCGTCGAGGATGCAGTTGTTCCGATAGCCCGCCGATCCGGGCGGGAAACTGAACGGCGTATTGCCCGGGAAGTTGTACCCGAAGCACCAGTAGGTCAGCTTCCAGGTAGCTCTGCTGCCGGGCTGCGTCGGCACGGTCAGCGTGCGTCCGGGGCACCCCGCCACGGCCGACGGGCAGATGAAGATGCCGCCGTTCTTGATATATGGCATGGTCACCGTGGTCAGGCTGACAAGCCGCTCAGGCCATGAGCCCGCGGGCGATCCCGTCACAATGACCGGGGTCAGATCGCTGCCATCGGGGTCGAGCGGAATGGCCTTGACGATGGGATAGAACTCGTCGTAGTCCTGCGTGTACATCATGATCCCAAGGCCCATCTGACGCATGTTGGAAATGCACTGCGTCTTGCGCGCAGCTTCGCGCGCCTGAGCAAACACCGGGAACAGAATCGCCGCCAGTATCGCGATGATCGCGATCACGACGAGCAGTTCGATGAGAGTGAAGCCGGTCCGCTGTCCGGGCCCTTGCCGCTTCATGCAGGATCCTCCCCTGACGCGGTCCGCTAGATCCGGACTGCGCCGCTGATGGTTCATACGATTCGCGTATTCGTATGACGACATTGTACCAGTCCGCGGCGGGAACTGCAAGTCCTTGAACGCGTAGACTCTCGCGTGTGTCCCAGCATTCCCAGGAGAACCATCATGAAAACGCGATATGTCATAGCCGTGGCCGGCGCGGCCGTTCTTGGCATGATGCCCGCAGGAGTTCTGTCCCAGTCGAAAGCAAAGGCGCCTCAGACCGTCCACGACTTCACCGTCAAAGACATTGACGGACGCTCGGTCAAGCTAAACCGCTACAAGGGTAAGGTATTGCTGATCGTCAACGTCGCCTCCCGCTGCGGCAACACCCCCCAGTATGCGGGCCTGCAAGGCCTCTACGAGAAGTACGGCAAGCAGGGACTGGTGGTCCTCGGCTTCCCCGCCAACGACTTCGGGGCGCAGGAACCGGGCACCGAGGCTGAGATCAAGCAGTTCTGCACGGCTAACTACAAGGTCACCTTCCCCATGTTTTCCAAGATTGTGGTCAAGGGCGACGGTCAGGCGCCTCTATACCGCTATCTCACCTCGAAAGACACGAACCCGTCATTTGGCGGCGATATCGAGTGGAACTTCGCCAAGTTCCTCATTGGGCGCGACGGCAGGCCCATCGGACGCTTCTCTGCCAAAACTCAGCCCACCGACCCATCGGTCATCGAGGCCATCGAACGCGCGCTGAAGACGCGGTAGAAATGTGATACGAGAAGCGGGGCCGGATTCTAGCGCGTGATCCGGCCTTCGCGGGCGAGACTAACAGGGTCCTCGAGAAGCCTCTCGTAGAACCGCCTGGTCATCTTGATATTGCCTGATTCCCATGTTAGGCCCTGAGCAGCCATCTTGTGCCTGACAGCCGAGTTGAGGGTCTGGCGCTTGATGTTGAGGCGGTTGGCCACTTGCGACTGCGTCTGACTTGCGACGAGTTCAACGTGGTCTCTCCCCAGCGGCCGAACGCCGTTGGTTCTTGATGCAAGTTCTCGCAGGTAGCGATAGATCTCAATGATCGGCTTGCGCACCAGCGACGTGTCGAGCCACGCGTTTCGGCGCAGCAGCTTGATCGAGAGCAGCTTCGACATGTTCAGTGCCACCTGAAAGTCGCGTGTTTCGAAAATCGTGGATGGCGGGTTGATCGCCAGCACGTCGCTTGCCTCAACGGCGACTATGTCTGCCATGGCGGTGTTCATATCGCCGCGCGCCGTGATATCGGGTCCGATGTCGCGAACGAACATCTCGACCTCACCGATGACCACGCCTGGGCCGTCCCTGGCGACTATGAGGGTTCCGGAATCCAGGCGGTGCCTCACCTCAAACGCGCCCGTGAGGACCACAAAGAGCGGCAGGCTATCGGTGCTCTGCCCCTGAGAGAACAGAAGCGCTGAGGGTAGGACGTGCAGGACCCAGGACTTGCTCACGACGCGATCCAACGTCTCAGGCTGAGCGTTCCAGAAGAGGCCCGTCTGAGGAGAGATCAATGCTGGCAACATCACGTCTGCCAGCGTCGCTGGGCGAATCGTTGGCTTCACGTCCGGCATCGCCAGGTCCTTGTGTCCGTCGTTGACAACTATGGCGTCCAAGTTCGCCTGCCGGTCGCGCAAATCCTCCCAAAGATTCATGCCGATTTGGCGATTCGTGGACTTAGTGCGCGGTGTCGTCGCAGACTCTCACCTGTCACTTTGTGGCCTGCGGAGGAACCAATGCCATGGCGACCAACCTACTCGACCACGTGTCCACCAAACAGACCAACTCAACAGCTAGACGCCAAGCACATCGGGGCACATGGACGCTGGCGCAGCGCATTCTTGATCATGAGCTTAAGCTTGCCGATGTTGTCGGGCGCCTCGGCCAACATACTGCCTCAATGCTTTGGGAGTCCGTGGCTCCGCGCAACATTCTGCTTCTCGGTGCCGAGCGCGCAACAAACATTCTCGCGGTCCGGCTGGCGGCACAAAGCCGCCGGCTGCCGATGATTCGCGTGGATGTGACCGCGGCGATCACGCAGGGCCGCTCCTGCAACCAGTTAGTCGGCGCAGCGTGTGTGGAGACGGCCGCGTCTCGCGAAGCTCGCGAGAGCCTCACTAAAGCCGTGGTTGTGGTTGAGGGGGTCGACGGGCTGCTCGCCGCTCAGCGCGGCGACTCCCGAGGCGGATCGGTGGTCGGGCAGGTGGCTGCATTTCTGACGTGCAGGTCGGTGCTTGAACTTGCCGATAGCCTGCGCCGGCCGTTCGACCTCCAGACCCGCGGATGGACCATGGTGATTGCGACTGTCGGGCACCTCCCATATCATCCGGCCGAGGGCTATCGGTTCGCAGCTCTCCACCCGTGGTTCGGCACGCTCCATGACGCTGGCGTCTGGACGGCAATCCTCCCGATCCCACGCGTGCCAACGGACGAGCTTCGTCTCGCACTGGAGAGCGATGAGGCCCTCGTTGGGCTGATGCCTGCAGTACCGGATGAGCTCCTGACAGACGTTCTCCAGCGCCGAAGATAGGAAGAAGGCTATGAAGATCAATGCCATCCCGGTGCCGGAGCGGCCCGCCCGGCGTAGCAACGACAGCAACGGCGTGGCTGGCCGGCTGGCGCACAGACACGATCTCGAACGTTACGGAATGCTGGTCAATCGGGGAGCGGACCATTCGAGTGAGAGTATCGCGCTGCCCAACGCTTGGGTGCTTGTCGAGCGCGGAACCAAAGCAACGGGCGCGCAGCTTCCCACCGACCTCACTCACACTGTCGCGGACCTCACTCTTCCGGAGCATCTGCGCGCGCGCCACGTGATCATCATGGGCAAGTCCGGCTCGGGCAAGACCACCAGTTTGATCCTGCCGTGGCTGGTCCAGAGCATCAAACGTAACGATGGCCTCATCGTGTGTTTGTCCGCGAAGGGCGACCTGACCCGTCCTGTTCGCGAGGCGTGTCGGCGCGCCGGAGCGAAGCTTTTCTATATCTCACCGACCGAGCCTGATGTCACGCTAAAGTGGAACCCGATCGCTGAACTCCGCGACGCTGGCGACGCTGAGGCGCTTGCCACGATGCTCGCTGACGTGGTTCGGCAAGGAGAGAACGAGACCGAGTATTTCAGGGCTGAAGCCATCGCCCTGCTGACGCCGATCATCAACGCGTGTCGTAGGGGTCCGAGCCGATGTGGCCTCGGCGAGATCTCCGACGGCTGCCGCACCGCGTTGGAGCTGCAGAAGCTAGCTAAAGACCTCTCCCTTAACGACGTCTTGGAGTTCGCCTCGGCTGCTGCGGGCAGCTCCAACCACCGAACGACACTGTCGACTATGCTCGGCTACACCCGCGGTTTTGCGGCGAAAGACGTCCGGAGATGCGTTTCGGCAGCAGACATCCGGCTGAGTGAGCTGGGAGACTCGCCGGCAGTGCTCCTCGTGCACATCCCTGAACACGAGTCGGAACGGCTCATGCCGTTCACTACCATCCTTATAGCGTCGCTGATCAACTCGCTCTATCGCAAGGCCAGCTCATCCCCATCTGGCCGACTTCCCGTTGAGTGTACGTTGGTGCTGGATGAGTTTGCCAGCGCTCTCGGACGTCTGGACCTTGCGTCTCGGATCAACACGCTGCGGTCGCGCAACATTCGCGTCGTTGCAGCCGTGCAAACCATTGGGCAGATCGTAGAGCGCTACCGCGGCATGCATCACACCTTGCTCGCCGGCTTCGGCACTCGCATTGCTGTCCCACCACTGACCATCGACGACGCGGAGATTCTGTCGCGTGAATCCGGGCTCATGGTGCAGGTAACAGCCAGTCAGATGGGTGGTGAGCGCATCATCCGAGAGGAAGAGCGGCCTCTGCTGTCGCCGGGGGACCTGATGACGGCACCGACCCACCCGGAACGCGGGCAGCCCACAGTGTGGTTCACGCCCGGCACGCCACCGTTCTATGCGTACTTGAAGCCCCTGTATCTTTGGCCCGAATGGAAGGAGTTCATGCGTGCGATCTATGGCGACGGGACCGTCGACGAACCGGACCCATAGAAACGGAGGGCGTTTTTGGGGAGACCGTGCCAGGGACTTGCTGGAGCGCCGAAGCGATTGGGGCAGCGCATTTCCAGATACCCGGATGGGCGTGTCGAGCTTAGATGCGCCGGGTCCGGTCGCGCTTGCCGGTTGCTTGAGCGGATCGGCTACCACCGGCTGGATCCACAAGATTCACTACGCGTGTGGGACTGCATCCTGATGCACGCCGCGCGGCGTCGCCGTGCGATGGTTCGGGTGTTGCAGGCAACGGCCTTGGCGGGAATCAGCGGCCGATCTCCGCACACCGCTCAGCGCACGCGTCCCAGGATCGTGGAGACCTGGCACTGTGTTGCCCGATGCGTCAAGGCACTGATCACACAGAAAGGACCCGATCGATGAAAGCTACCGATACCGACCGCCTCATGCGTATGGCGGAGGACTTTGCCTTCGCCGATGGGGCCGACAAGATCGAGCTCAGGCACCTGTTGGCCGCCATCCTCCATCATCCCATTGCCTTGGACATCGTTATCGAGGCGGGTTGGTATGAAAGGCTCTACTCCGGCTCGAGCTCCCTGCCGCGCCCGTGGTGTCGCGCCATTCCGATGGCCGAGTCCGAGATTGTTCGCAAAGTGCGCGAACGAGCCCGTGACCTGTCCGCGTCCGCATTGGCCTGTTCCGATGTGTTGCCGGGCCATATCGCCTACGCGGCTCTCCAGATAGCGGAGGAGGAGACGACGGATGGGATCTCCACCGACTACTCGGCTGCGGCCCGGCGGGTCGGAGAGCAGATCGAAGCCTGGATGCGTCCCGATCCGGCGATGCACAACGCCGCCGTTCATGAGGCCGGACACACATTAGTGATGGCGTATGGGGGCGCGATGCCTTCAGAGGTCCGAATAGGGGCCAGTCCTTCGTTGCTGGCCAACGCAACCATCGCCACCAAAGACCCCGACCTGAAGTTCGTGTCGCTCAAGCGCGCACGTCAGATGGCGTGTGAGTGCATGGCAGGGAGGGCTGCCGAGCTTGTGGTGCTTGGCGAGTTCACCACAGGGTGCGAGGCGGATGTGACAATGGCGCGCCGTGTCGGGCGCTTGATTGTTACGGTCTGGAACGTCGATCCGCCCGCCGACGACATGTCAGACCTCAACGGCCCTCGCCGGCGTCGGAAACGGGACCGTGTTCAGGCCTGGGTGGATTGGGCGCAAAAGGAAGCCACACGCATCATCACGACCCACAGGGACACGCTCGACCGCATCACGGAGGCTCTGTTGAAGCGCTCGCTCCTGTATCGTGCCGACCTCGTGGGCATTCTCGGGCCGGACTGGCTGCGACCCACGCCCGACACGCCGGATACGGGGGCCGCTAAGACTGCCTACGTGTGATACTCCGCGTTGATCTTGACGTAGTCGTAGCTGAAGTCGCAGGTCCAGACGGAGGCGGACGCCGGGCCCGAGGCAAGGTCGAGGGTGAGAATGACCTCGGGCTCGGTCAGATAGTCATGGGCGGCATCGCGGTCGAAGGGGGCTGAGGATCCAGTCTCGTAGACGACCTGATCGCCGATGAGCACGGTGGCGCTTCGCGGGTCGAACACGATGCCGGATCGGCCCGCCGCTGCCAGTATGCGGCCCCAGTTCGGGTCGCAACCGAAGAGCGCCGTCTTGACGAGCGGCGACTCCGCGATGGTGCGCGCCACGAGCTCGGCATCGCCTTCGTTGGGCGCTCCGGTTACGCGAACCTCCACCAGTTTGGTCGCGCCCTCGCCGTCGCGGGCCACTTCGCGGGCCAGATAGAGGCAGACCCTCGACAGCGCCTCAACGAAGTCATCCATCGCTGGCCCCGGCTGAGCGATGCTGCAGGGGCCGGCGCCGTTGGCCATCAACAGCGCCATATCGTTGGTGCTCGTGTCGCCGTCCACCGTGATCCGGTTGAAGCTGCACCGTACGGCCTCGCGCAACGCGTCCTGCAGCAATGGGTGGGGGGCTCTGACGTCGGCAGTAAGGAAGCAGAGCATGGTGGCCATGTTGGGCGCGATCATCCCCGAACCCTTGCAGACGCCGCCAAAGACGATCTCGCCGTCCCACTCGTCGGACGCGCACCGGACGCCGATCACCTTGGGGCGCAGGTCGGTGGTCATGATCGCCCGCGCCACGCGCATGTCGGTGTCGCCTTCGCGGTCGAGCGCATCGGCCGCGAGCGGAATGCCTCGCTCCAGCTTCTCCATCGGCATGGGATGGCCGATGACGCCGGTGGACGCGATCAGCACGGTGGTCGGCTCTACCCCCAGCGCTCGCGCCGTCATCTCGGCCATGCTGATGGTGTCCCGATCTCCGCGGTCGCCGTTGCACGCGTTGGCATTGCCGGCATTGCACAGAATGGCCCGTGCGACGCCACGCTCCACCACATGCTTCGAATAGCGCACGCAGGCTGCCTGCACCACGTTGGTCGTGAAGACGCCGGCGACGCTTGCCGGGCCATCCGCTACGATGAGCGCGAGGTCCGGTCCCTCGGTCTTGAGGCCGCAGCGCACCCCCGATGCAACGAAGCCTTCGGGGTAGGTGATGCCTGCGTCGTGGGTCTGCTTCCAGCGGGTGATCATGCCATCGCGCCTAAGGCCAGAGGCCGGGAGCGTTCAGACCGGTCGTCTCGTCGAACCCGCACATGATGTTCATGTTCTGCACCGCCTGCCCTGCCATACCCTTGCCGAGGTTGTCGAGACACGAGACCACCGTGACGCGTCGAACGCGCTGATCTACCCTGAGGCCGATGTGCAGCATGTTGCTGCCGAGCGTATGCTTGGTCTCGGGGAGTGCGTCGGTCACGTGCGCGAACGGCTCGTCGGCATAGAAATCCCTGTAGGATGCCAGCAGATCGTCTGTCGAGACTGGCCGTCGCAACGTCGCATAGCAGGTAGCGATGATTCCGCGGGTCATGGGCACTACATGGGGCGTGAAGGTGATGGCGATCGGTTCGCCTGCCACAAGCGACAGTTCCTGCTCGATCTCCGGCGTATGCCGGTGGGCGCCGGCGATGTTGTAGGCGCGCGCGTTCTCGTTGGCCTCCGAGAAGTGCGTTGCCAGCCCGAACCTGCTCCGACCAGAGCCGGAGATGCCCGACTTCGCGTCCACGATGAGCGACGACCGGTCCACCGTGGGCTCGTTCCGATCGAGCGCCAGCAGCGGCGCAAGGCCCAGGATGGCGGCGGTGGTGTAGCAGCCGGGATTGCCGACGATTCGGGCGTTCCGAATGGCGTCGCGGTGCAGCTCAGGCATGCCGTAGACCGCCTCGCGCAACAGGTCCGGCGCGGCATGCGGCCCTGTGTAGAAGGCGTCGTATACGGCGGTGTCGCGGAGCCGAAAGTCGGCGCTCAGGTCGATCACCTTGCAGCCGAGATCGAGCAGACCAGGCACTTCGCGCATGGCTACGCCGTTGTCGCGCGCGAGAAAGACCACCGCGCATTCCGCGAGTTCTTCTGGCGCGGCGCTCTCCCGGAAGGTCACATCGAGACGCTTGGCCATTCCGGGGAACGCCGCCTCGACGCGCTGACCGGCATGCGTGCGGGACGTGGCAACCGCTATCTTTGTCTCAGGGTGCCCGCCAAGCAGGCGCAGCAGTTCGCCGCCGCCGTACCCCGATGCGCCCAGTATCGCCACGTTCATGTATCGTTTCCCTTCGCCATATGCCGGCCCGATTGTAACCGACCGTTCGGCGCAGGGTCAAGCGACGCCTGGGCGGTTGCCTGAGGCTGCGGTCAGAACCTGGCGCGGGCGGTCAGCCACCAGACATTGCGGCCCGATGCGCGCCCCAGACCGGGCTCGATCATCAGGTTCGGCGTGACGTCGATCTCGACGCCGGCTACACCGCTGCGCAGTTCGCCCATCTCGTCGGCCTCGTCGTGACCGTAGTAGGCGCCGACATAGGGCCGCCAGCCGGCCTTCACCTCGCTCATGGCCTTGATGAACCCGAAGCTGTACCGCCCCTGAGCGCCATCGGCGATCAGCCCTTCACCCGTCAGAGTGACGCTCCCCATTTCGGCGACGACATCGAGACAGTAGCCCACAGCGTGACTGGTCGAGTAGCTCCATCCTCGACCGGCAGCCGCCGAAAGCCCCGCCTCCACGCCGCCTCCGAACTGGCGGCTCAGGCGGACCATTGCGTTGACGGCCTGCGTGTCGGGGTTGTGGGTCAACGACAGCGCGAGTTCAGCGCCGGCGAGATCGGCTTCAAGCATGCCGCCCCACCGCGTCTCGTACTCCCACTCCTGCTGCCCGAAGGGCACATAGTGCTTGCCCAGCGTCAGGGATCCGGAGCTTGCAGGCGTCCGCCAGAGACACTCCACCGGCTGTCGCGTGCTTCGATCGCTGCCTGTATAGACGTCGCCGATCCCGATGGAGAGGCGCGCCTCGTTGTCTCCATGACCGACCCAGTCGAGGTAGACGACCGACGGCTCAAAGGTTTCGATGGCCGCCCACTGGCGGTCCGTGATGCGTCGCGTGGGACCGGCGATGTTCGACAGGCCGAAGAAGATGTCGGCGCCGGCGCGCAGGCCGGGCCGTTTGCTCTCGGGCTCATCCTCGGCAAGGGCAGGAGCGACATGGACCATTGCAACGGCGCACAGCGCAAGGCATAGGGCTCGCATGGCACACTCCTCGCACGCTGATCAGCGTGCGCTCAGGTTGAATGGCCGCTCGCACAGCGCGAGCGGATTACGGCTTCTTGCGCGTCTTGGCCGCCACCATGATGCATGGGCCGCCGTACACGACCCGGAGCCCTGCCGCATGGGCAGCATTCACGGCCGCCTCGGACTCCGACCCGGGTTGCATCCACATGTAGCGTATGCCCATGCGCCCCGCAGTCCGCGCAACGTGCTCGGTGGCGGCGGGCGGGACAACCGTCACCACGCAATCGGGAGTCTCCGGCAGCGTCTCCAGCCGGGGATACACGATGTCGTCGCCGATAGTGTCCGTGGATGGGTTGATCGGAAACACCGTGTAGCCGAGATCCTTGAGCGTGGCATAGACCATGTGGCCGTACTTGGCCGGGTCTCGCGACACTCCGACGACCGCGAAAGAGCGGCACTGCAGAATCTCGCTGATGACCGATTGGAACGGCGTATAGGACATAGGAGCGCCTCGCACCCGCAGAATAGAACGAACTTCCGAGCCTCGCCCATGCACCGTCGGCGTCGCCGACGCGCGATGAGCCGGGGGGATCCGGCACATATTAAGCCAGCGTCAGCCCTGTGTCAAGGGGCCGCGCGTTTGTCGATCGTGAAACCGCGACAACAGGGCGCCCGTCTGTACTCGGGGACCCCGTCCATGAACAGGAACGCATACCCGATCGACCCGAAACTCCTTCAACGATTGAGGAGCAAGAAGCCGGCCGTCAGAGAGGCGGCGGAGCGCGAGCTCGCGGCCATGGGACCGGAAGCGGTGAACGCTCTCCTCGAGATGCTCGAGAAGGAGTCGGTCAATCGCGCCAAGCGCAAGAAGATAGGCATTGCCGTTGTCTGTTGCTACATATTGCTGATGATCCTCCTGGCGGCATCAGGGAACGGTGAGAAAGTGTCGTCCTTCACCGGCATGACCGGTGCGTGGGTGGCGCTCTTCGCCGCGACGCAGATCCAGAAAGATGCCGCGCGGGTGCTGGCACGATACGACGACAAGCGCGGCGTGGGGCGCCTTGCCGAGGCCCTCGAGTATCAGGACAAGGTCGTTCAGAGGGAGGTTGAGGATGCGCTGGTGCGCCTGCTGCCCAGACTGCTGGCGACGGACCATGCCCTGCTCACGCCCGACCAGCGGCGCTGTCTCGATCGCGCGCTGCTGAAGCGGCGGAAGGCCGATCTCGCCCTCGCGATTCTCGGCGCCTATGAGCAGATCGGCGACCCCGACTCGGTCGTCGTGGTCGAGCGCATCGCCGATGGTCATGTCAAAGGCGCCGCCCCCGAGGTGATCGCCCGCGCCGCCGAGGTTCTTCCTGCCATGCGGGTGCGCGCAGAGGCCGTGCGAGCGGCACAGACTCTGTTGCGTCCCGTGGAAGTTGCCGACGCCGACATTCTGCTCCGTCCAGTGGAATCCGGTCCATCGGGCCCGGTCGAGATGCTCGTCAGGCCCGTGGATGCCGACGAGGCTCCGGATCAGCCGAGCGCCGAGGCCGCTGCCGAAACTCCGAATGTAGTCGGCGCCTCCGGATGACGTGGCGCCCGGGCAGGATAGGCTCGTCCTGTGGGCGAACGGAGACCCGGAGGAACCGAACATGTTGCTGCCATTGGCCCCAGCCGCGTGGACCGGCCCGGCGCCATCCCAGATACCCGCCGTGACGGTACGCTGGGAGGATCCCGAACAGCGCGATGTCGTGGTGGTTGAAGGAGCGCGCTACCGATGCCGGGTGGGCACCTTGCCCGCTCGCATTCTCTCGCTGAGCGTAGACGATAGCGAACTGCTTGGGCCTGACGGGATGAGCATCTCCGCCAGGGATCCGAAAGGGGCGACGTTCCGCCCAGCCCCTCCTGGGATCACGCCTGTCTGGAAGGTGTGGCGAGGCCAGCGCTGGCAACCTGCCACGAGCGCCCGGGCGCGTATGAACGTCTGGAACGCGGGGCCGCACTACTATGACGCCCACATCCTGGACATACCCATGCTGTCGGACGAGGACCTGCACGCCTATGCGGAGCCTGAGACGCCGCCCCTGAAGGCGTGGGACTTTGCCGACGACAACGGCGAGTGTCTAGCCATCAACAACATCACGCTGGGTCGTGCGCCGGACGGTGCGATGCGGATAGCCATGACGGGAGCCGATCCGCACATGAGCCTGCCCGGGCTCGACGTTCGCGGCCCGATCACGGTCAGGCTCCGCTTGCGAACTGGAACTTCAGGGGGAGGCGCGATCTACTGGGCGACCGACGGCGGAGCCATCGCAGGCACGAACGTGGCGACGTTCCCGGTGATCGCCGACAGCGCATGGCATGACTACGACATTGCCATCGAGTCGCGAGAGCGGATCACCGCGCTCCGGTTCGATCCTCCGGGCGAGAGCGGCACGGCAGACGTGGCGTCCGTGCGTGTCTTCGGACCCCGGGAGTCTCGCCCTGAACCGATTCGGGGCGAGATCGTGCTGCATGCTCAGCCGGAGCGTCTGGGCATCGAGGTGAAACTTGCGGCGCCGGAAGCAAGAGCTGCCCCGGAGCGCGTGATCCTCGATCCGGATGCCGCCCCGACCAGGGCGACCGCGAACGGTCGCGCCCTGTTTGCGCTGGGCAAAGGCCGGACGTCCGTTGCCGGCTTGGCCGCGCCGGGCGCCGTCATCACGGAAGGCGAGATAGCGCTGCCTGCGAGTTCGGCGTGGATCGTCGTGAAGCCTTCGGACGGGCGCTCACCCGAACAGCAGATGCAGTCGGAGCTGCAGCCGCTTGCCGAGGGCTCTGTCAGAATCCAGGGCGGACACTGGGCCGGCTACGACCCTGCGGCCGGCATCTATACCGCGACCCTGGCCCACAACGGTCCGGCCTTCGCGTTCGATCCATCGTTCCACAATCCGACGCGGCGCATGGCTGCCGCGTTCGACGTGACCAACGACACGCTGCCGCGCGACGTCCTGATGAGACTGGCCACCAGTACGGGCAACCTCGAGGCCGGGGTCCTTACCGATCCCCACGGGTTCCCGCTGCCCGTGCCGGGATTCGTGTGCAAGAACTTCGCGGGCGAGATGGAAGAGCCCGACGACACGGCTTACGGCGACGTATACTTCGCTCTTCGCCTCAACGCCAACGAGCGCAGGCGTTTCACCGTCCATCCCCTCACACACGGATGGGGCATATGGCCGCTGAAGCAGGTCTCCTCCATTCGGTTCTTCCTGATCTACTGGCACTGCTCGACCGGCGCGTCGGAGACGACGTGCTGGTCTATGGACTGGATGGCGGCCAAGGGCGCCATCTTCCATATCCCCGACTTCCGGCCCATGTCGGGCCCGTTCTGGCCGGGACAGCCGCAGCACGACTGTCAGCACTGGCCGGGCTGGCTGCAGTATAACGGGGCCAAAGGGCGCCTGTGCTACGAGCGCACCGTCTTCGACAGCATCGCACCCAACCTCGCGCGCTTCACCATGCACTTCCATACATCGGACAGAACCGCCCGAGCGACCGTCGAGGCATGGGAAGCTCCGCAGCGCGATGAGGCGCGCACCATGGTGCGTCTGCGGTATGACTGGGATCAGCCGTGCGCCATCGAAGGCGATGCGCGCCGCAACTTCCGATGGCTCAACATCAACCACTTTCGATGGCGCAATGAAATGCTGCTCTGGACTGGTCCCGACGGTGAGACGATTCAGCGCGAGGTGCCGCCATCTGGCGATTTCGTGATCCTCGGCGAGCCCATGTCGTCCGAGGCGCCCTTCATGGCTTGCGAAGGCCCCGGCGAGAAGTACAACGTGCTCGCCCTTGTGCGGAGCTTCAAGGCGCGGCTCGGCGGCAAGGAGTACGATCGGCCGGCGTTCTCTGCGGCCTTCGATGCGCAGGACGCCTCGTCGTGGCTTACCGTGAATGCCGAACGGCTCGAGCTGCAGCCCGGCGACTGGCTCGAGGCCGAGATCATGCTCATGCCGCACGGCGAGCCCACGCCTCCGGGTTTCAAAGCCGAGCGCGAACGCGTCCGGTTTGGCCTGAAGCCGGTCACCACCACGGTGACACGGGGCCAGAAGGTGTCCGACTACCCGCCCCATGTGCGCGCCCGCGAGGATGTCGCCGCATTCAGGCTTGAGGGCGGCCACGGCGATCTGCCGATGATCGTTGACGGCTTCCAGGGATGGAAGGTCCCGCTCCTCTGGATGAACGGCGTCTGGCAGGACCATCAGGTGCACGGCGGCGACGGCTATCAGGTTCAGCCAGACGAGCACGGGGGCTACCGGTTCATCTTCACCGTCCCGCATCGAGACGGACAGCAGCCCGAACTGATGGTGACGCGAGCCGAATGCAGCGGCGACATCCGGTCGTTGCGCGATGTGAACGGCTTTCTGGTGATGGATGCAGCCGCCTCCGGCACATGGCGCTTGAAGGCTCCGGCCGCGTTCGCCCCGGGGCGCAACACGGTTCGGCGCGGAGATCCCGCTATAGGGTTCACCGGCGCCGGCACGACCGTGCGCCAGGTTCCGCTGACGGTCGAACCGGAGCACGAAGGCGTGGATGTGGTCGTCGAGCGGTGGGACGTTGCCGGCATCGCTCTCCGCTGTTCCCGCGGCGCGACCATGACGATCTCCGGCCTCAGGCCCGGAGCCGACTACACCGTGACGGTAGATGGCAAGAGCCGGGTCCAACCGGCTCCCGAGGGCAAACTGACCGTCAAGGCGTCGCAGGCCGCCTCCGTACGCATCGCTCCCGTGCCAAACCGGCAACCGCTGAAGTCCAGATCGGGCGCTCCATCGGGTGAGCACAGACCCGTCGCGTCCTCGCCGAGGGATGGGGCCGCAGACGGATGAAGCTCCGTCGCCTCACGGCGCCTCTCATCATCGTCGCCGCAGTGATCGGCGTGGCCGCCTGGCGCATCGCCGCTGGCAATGCCCCCGTCTCGGTGAAGGTAGCCGAGGTCCGGCGCGGCCCTCTGGAAATCGAGTGGTCGGCGGTTGGTTACGTGGAGGCCCGCACTGCGTCGGTCTCCGCTCCGAGCGTCGGCGTCGTGACCGATGTGCTGGTTCGGGAAGGCGACCGAGTCGCCTCAGGCCAGACGCTCGCCGTCCTGCGCCAGACTTCCGAGGCAGCCGCCGCCGATGCGGCGCGCGCGGGCGTCCGCATGGCTGAAGCCCAGCAGGCGGCAAGCTCCGCGCTTCTGGAGGAGGCCCGTGCAGCGCAGGATGCCCGTGAAGGCCGCGCCAGAGCCGAACTTGCCGCCGCGAAGGCTCGCGAGACGCAGGCCAGAGCCGCCGTTACGCGCGCTCGCGAGTCCCGATCGGCAGCCGTCGAGGCGGCGCGGGCTGATCTCGAGGCCTCCGAAGCCGGCTTGCAGGACCTGCTCAAACCCGCGCGTCCTGAGGAGATCGCGAGGGCGGATGCCGAGGTTGAGGCAGCCCGGGCCGCCCTGCGACGCGCGACCGCCGAGCTGAACCGCTACGAAGATCTCGAGGCCTCGGGCGCGGCATCGAAGCGCGATGCCGACGCGGCCCGCGAGGCCCACAGTCGTGCCGTCGCAGCTCTGAAGTCCTCCGAGCAGGCAGCCGGCCTTCTACGGCAAGGCGCCAGGTCGGACCAGGTTCAGGCTGCTCGCGCGCGCGTGGCTGCCGCCCGAGCGCAGCTTCGGGCCGCAGAGGCCGACCTGAAGGCGATCGGCATAGAGGAACAGCAAGCCGCCGAGGCGACGAATGCGCGCAAGGCCGCTGAGGCAGCCTACGCCGAAGCCATGGCTGCGCGTATGCGGGTCGCCGCCACCCGTGATGAGGCTCGCGCCGCCGAAAGCAGGGCCGCACAGAGCAGATCGGCGGCTCGCCAGGCGATTGCAGCGCTGACAGATCGCCGCATCGTTGCGCCGTTTGCCGGAATCGTCGGCCGACGCTTTGCCGATCCCGGCGACATGGCCAACCCCAGCGCGCCGCTCTTTTCGATCGTCGAAGACCGCCGCACCTGGGTCATGGCGGAGGTGGACGAGCAGGACCTTGCGCCGGTGCGCGTCGGCCAGGAGGTGACGGTCACCGCTCCTGCCTACGCCGCCCGCGAGTTTCGGTGTCGCATCGAGCGCATCGGCGGAGAGGCGGTTCCTCAGACGGAAGTGCGGACCGGCGCACGCATTGTGCGTGTGCGCGTCTCGTTGGATGGACTGCCCTCGGCTGAGCGCGCCATGCTGAAGCCTGGCATGGAGGTGCACGTCAGCGGCAAGACGATCGTCGTTGTCGACGCGCTGATCGCGCCGAGCGATGCCGTGGCAGCCGCCGACGGGGATTCTGTTGTCTGGGTGATCGAGGGCGACCGTGCACGCCGCAAGGTCGTCGTAGTCGGGTACACCGGTGTTCGGCAGACGGAGATCCGTTCGGGACTGACCGCCGGCCAGCGCGTCGTGCTGTCGGGCAAGGAGAACCTCCGGGACGGAGCGCGGGTCCGGGCGGACTGAGCGGGGAGCGCAGGGGCGTGACGTGCGCGCCTACAACACTTTTTCAACTCTCCGGGGGACGGTGACATGTCACGACGAGCAGTAACGGTCTGTGCGTGCGGCAGCGATCGCGCACGATTCCTCATCCATGTCTGATAGCCCGCTCATCGTGCTCGATCACGTGAGCAAGGTCTACGGCACGGGCGAGGTCGCCGTGCATGCGCTCAACGACATCTGCCTCGACGTGCCACGCGGGGAGTTCGTGGTGTTCGTGGGACCCAGCGGCTCAGGCAAGACGACCCTCCTGAACGTGATCGGCGGGCTCGATCAGCCCACCTCGGGCACGACGATTGTCGCCGGGACCGATCTGGGCAGCCTCAACGAGAACGGCCTGACCCGGTATCGGCGCGACAAGGTCGGCTTCGTGTTCCAGTTCTTCAACCTCGTTCCGACCCTCACAGCGCTTGAGAACGTCGAGCTCGTCGCCGACCTCGTGCCCGATCCGCTCGACGCTCGCAAGACGCTCGAAACCGTGGGGCTCGGCGAGCACATGCATCGCTTCCCGTCGGCGCTCAGCGGAGGCGAGCAGCAGCGCGTGGCTCTGGCGCGCGCTCTCGTCAAGCGGCCTGCGCTGGTCCTGGCAGATGAACCCACCGGCAGTCTCGACTATGAGACCGGCATTCGCGTGCTTTCGGTGATGCGCGACGTTACCCGCGAGATGGGCCACAGCGTGCTGCTCGTGACGCACAACAGCGAGATCACGCGCATGGCCGACCGCGTCATCCATCTGCGAAGCGGCCGCGTCGCCGAAGTGGAAGTGAACCCGTCGCCTGCACGTGCCGAGGAGCTTCGGTGGTGAAGCGCATGGCGCTCTCACCTTATCCCTCTTCTGCGTACCCATGCGCTCTGCGGCGTGCTGGGCCGGAAGCGGGAACAGAGGTGCGTCCGTGTCGCGGCTGAACCTCAAGCTCCTCCGCGATCTTGCCCATGCGCGCTGGCAGTTCCTTGCCATCACGTTCGTCACCGCCCTGGGCGTGGCCATGTACCACGGCTCCATGGTCTCCTACGAGACCCAGCGAGCCTCGTACGAGCTGAGCTACGAACGGCTCGCATTCGGCGATGCCTGGATTCCGGTACGCCGCGCCCCGAGAGCCGTGGTTCGGCAGATCGAACGAATGCCGAACGTTGTCGCTGTGGAGGGACGGACGTCGGAGATCGTCGAGATCGAGCAGGAGAAGCCGCGCCGCCCGCGTGTGATCGGACGCATCATCTCGCTGCCGTCGGGCCGAGAGCCCGCCGTGAACCGTCTGCGCATTATCGAGGGCAGTCCGCTGGGCAGTCGGTCGCGGCGGGAACTCCTGCTCGAACAGGCCTTCGCCCGAGCGAATAACTACCGGCCCGGCGATCGAATCTATCCGCGGTTTGCTGGTCGGCGGGTGAGGTTCCGCGTTGCCGGCATCGTATCGAGCGCCGAGTTCATCTATCCGGTGATGGGCAATGTCTTCTCGCTGCCCATGCCCGAGCTCTTCGGGGCCATGTTCGCCGATGAGCAGGTGCTCGGCCCGCTCATCGGTCTGTCGGGCCAGATCACCGAGGTTTGTCTGCGAACGCGGCCCGGCAGCGAAGCCAGCGTGGCCGCAGCAGTCAAGCGTCGCTTGAAACCCTACGGCGCCGAGGAGCCCATACTCCGTGCCGAACAGGCGAGCAACAAGCTCCTCCAGTCGGATCTCGAGGGCAACAAGCCCTTCCTGGTGATCATGCCCGCGCTCTTCCTCGGTTCGGCGGCGCTGTCCGTGGCGCTCATGCTCGCCCGATGGGTACAGGCGCAGCGGGGCATCGTCGGATTCCTCCGCGCCTCGGGCTTCCCGGCGCGCGCCATTCTGTTCCACTATCTGGGAGCCGGCGCTGCGATCGGCGTGGCGGGCGGCATTGCGGGCATCGGCATGGGGCACCTGATCGGCATGTGGTTCGCCGCAGCCTACGAGCGGGTCATTCGCACTCCGTTCGCCGCTCCTCAGAATCGCCCCGACCTTGCCGTCACCGCGTTCGCTCTGGCCATGGTCGCATGCCTGCTGGGCGGCTGGCTGCCGGCCCGCTCGGCAGCGCGCATCGTGCCGGCGGAGGCCATGCGCGGCATGGCGGCTTCCCAGCCTCGAGCGCTGGCACGCATCCGTCTGCCCCTGTTCCTTGCGATTGCCGTCCGCAACATGCTCCGGCGGCCCATGCGCACCCTCGGCACCGCTTCCGGCGTGGCTTCCGCCGTGAGCCTGATGATCATCGCCGGCACATTCCGGGACAGCATGATGCAGGCCATCAGCGAAGCGATGGATGACTTCCAGCGCTACGACATCACCGTGGCGTTCGTGCCCGAACGGAGCGCCAACATCGTGACGGCGATGAATGCCTGGCCCGGCGTCCGCCTTGCCGAGGGCACGCTGGACATTCCGGTCCGAGCGAAGCATAACGGCAGGGAAAAGGACACCGTCGCCATGGGCTTCGCGCGCGGCACGAAGCTGCGCGTTCTGCGCGACATGTCCGGGGCATCCATCGTTCCTGAGCCGGGTCAGGCGCTCTACAGCAACGTCCTCGCCAAACGCATCCTGACCGAGCCGGGCGACACCGTTCGGCTCGATTACAGCCAGAACATCCGCGGGCGCAGCGCTTCGGCCGTCATGAAGGTCGGCCCCCGCCTGCGCCTGATGGTCGCTCTGCCGATCTACATGGAGATGGAGGACCTTCGGCGTCGGTTCGCCCGCAAACTCCAGATGCCTCCTGACGCGGTGACGGGCGCGGTGATAGCCGTGGAGCCCGGGTATGAGCGCATCGTGACGAGCCGGCTTCATCGGACCGATGGCGTGGGTCTGGCGCTTTCTCGGGCGGACGTCACCCGCCAGATTGACGAAGTGACGGCCTTCGCCAACACGTTCATTGCCTTCATGTACCTTCTGGGCAGCGCCATGGCATTCGCGATCGTCTACACGGTCACGGACATCGTGCTCTGGGAGCGCACACGCGAGCTGGCGACGCTGCGGACGCTCGGCTACGGCATGGGAAGCGTGCTCCGTCTCGTCACCATCGAGAACATCATGATGGGCCTGCTGGGGTCGGCTCTGGCCATGTATCCCGCGTATCTTCTGGCGCGATTCATGCTCGAAGCCGCCAACACTGAGGGCTTCACCATGCTGATGGTGACCTCGCCGACGACCTATGCTCTGTCGGTAGCCAGCACGCTGGTTGCCGTGCTGGCTGCGCAGTGGCCCGGCTTGCGCCGCATCCGGCGACTGGACCTCGCCGACGCCATACGCACCCGCGAGTAGGGCTCTCAATGCACGAGGGCATGTAGGCTCCCGCATCGTGTCGCGGGCTTGCACCTGACAGAAGGAGACCCCCGCGACGGCGTCGTATTACTTCAGGGTAGTCTCAACCACTGGTAAGGCCTGTTCTATGGCGGCTGAGAGGTAGGCTTGGGAATGCGCGGACGCACCACGGCGCACAGACGATGGAGATCAGACGGGAGAAGATGATGAGGCTCCTGCGTCTGTTCACTCGCTCGCGTAAGCGTCGGCACCGCACGCGCCATGCCGCCGCCGCTGTTCCCGCCGCAGCGCCTCGGCGGCGCAAGGGCGAGGCTCACACTCCGCGCCTCACCCAGCTCTACCTAAGCGTGCCGGGCAACAGGGGAAGCGATGATCGCATCCTGATCGGCGGCGGAATCACGCTGGCGCTCATCCTCGTGTCCGTCGGCGCCTGGTTCGTCATCAATGCGCCGCGCAGCGAGCGCGTGACGAGTACCGGCCCCGCTCAGATGACCTCCGTTCGTTTCGTCGGCATGACCGAAACCAACGGAATGGCCGACGTCCACTTCGAGGAGAACGGGCAGGAGTTCTCCCTCAGCCTCCCATCAGAGAACCCCATCGTGACCGAAGTGCGCAAAGCGAAGCCGGGCGATCGGATCATGGTGCCCACGAGCTCGAGGCCCCTGTACGACGACAAACCGGCGCAGCGGAAGTGATGCATGCGCCGGAAGCGGCGCCCAACGCGCACGTCCGCCGACTGGCGCACGCCATCCTGTGGGGCGGCGGTAGGGTTCGATCGTCCGCATGACACCTGTACGGCGCGACAGGCCGCGCTTCTGCACGCCGCGACGTTGGAGGAACCCGGTTCCGGCTCCTGTCGCCGCGATCCAGTCTGGGAGGTCATCATGATCGCCTGCATGCTTGCTGTGGGCACGCTGTCCCACGCGCTCGCCGGGCAGACACCCGGTCCGAAGTACATCGTCGCTACCAATGCGCCGGCGCTGGTCAGGGCGCTGAACAGCGTCGGTCCTGCGGGAGCCACGATCCTGCTGCGGCCCGGCGTCTATCGGATCACCGCGCCTCTGAGAGTGGCGCGCTCGCACGTGAACCTGCAGGGCAGCGGCTGGAACACCGTGATCCAGCGGATCGGCTCAGGCGATGCGCTTATCTTCGAGGACGCCGGGTTCTGCACAATCCGCGACCTGCTGATCAACGGCGACGGCAGCGCCGCGCAGGGCAACGGCATTGTGTTCCGGGGCCAGAGCAGCTCGTGCACCGTGGACTTCTGCCGGATCAGCAACTTCGCGGAGTCCGGCGTGCTGTTCGACGGCGACGCCAAACGCCCTCAATCGAGCAATACGGTCAGCCGATGCCACTTCATCGACAATGGCGGCGATCAGCTCAGGAGCGTCAGCAACAACGACTTCTTCATCACCCATAACCAGTTTGGCGCTCACAGTCGCTCAGGAGCCCGTGCGCCACGTTCCGGCTCGGCGCTGTGGCCCTCGTCCGCCGGAACCTACACGATGAACTACCACTGGGGCAACAGAGTGGCGCTCCGGATCGGACCTGGCAGCCACTTCAACCGGTTCGAGAACAACCGATTCGAGCAGAGCCGCGAGACGGGGGTGATTGTCGGCGCGCCAGACGCCCCCGGCTGTTACCTGAACATCATCACGGGCAACACCTTCCACACGAACTCCGAGGAACGTTCCGGCCAGTGGTCCGCCATCGAGGCGTTTGGCGCCAGCGACATCACGTTCACCTCCAACCAGGTGTTCAGTTGGGACAGCGGAACGGTGAAGCACCGCCACAGTCTGGCGCTCGGCAAAGGTTGCCGAAACTGGATCGTGACGAACAACGTCTTCCGTCACAATGCAATGGGCGCAATCGTGCATGAAGCAGACTCGGGGCACATCATCAAGGATAACCTCGGCGACGAGGGCGGTTCCTGATTCGGACCGACATGGCGAGACAGACGCGCTCGAATGAAAGGCGCTGGGAACTCATGAAACAATGGGGCTTTTGGTCGGTCCTCGCGGCGCTAGCCGCGACAGCATGGGCGACATCTGCCGACAGCAGACCGCCTGCCTGCTGGCCGCGCTTTCGCGGTCTCGAGGGCTCAGGCGTGGAAGACGGCAAGCCCTTGCCGACCGCCTGGTCGAAGACCGAGAATGTCCTCTGGAAGACGGCGATCCCGGGCAAGGGCTGGTCCTCGCCCATCGTATGGGGCAACCGGGTGTTTCTGACCACGGCCATTCCCGATGGCGCCGTGGAGGCTCCGTGGGTGCCGGAGACGATGGAAGACAACGGCAAGGGCTATCCCACGACTGTCGAGCAGCGCTGGACCGTGCTATGCCTCGACTTCAGAACGGGCAAGAAGCTGTGGCAGCGTGAGGCAGCGAGGGCCGTGCCCAACTGGCTCACGCATCCCAAGGGGAGCCATGCTTCGGAGACGCCGGTAACCGACGGAGAACGCGTCTATGCCCTTTTCGGCAACGTGGGTATCTTCTGCTACACGGTGGACGGCAAGCCCCTCTGGTCACGCCGGTGGGGTCCCGCCAAGATGATCTTCAACTGGGGCACTGCCGTCGGCCCCGCTGTGGTTGATGGACGCGTGTTCGTGGTCAACGACAACGAAGAGAAGTCCTGGCTGCTCTGCCTCGAGGCCCAGACCGGCAAGGAGCTATGGCAGGTCGAACGTGACGAGGGCAGCAACTTCTGCAACCCTGTCATCTGGCGCAACGCGCTGCGAACCGAGGTGGTGACGGCTGGCTCACGGGTGGTCCGGTCGTACGATCTCGACGGCAAGCTGCTGTGGCAACTCAAGGGCATGTCCTACGTTACCATCCCGTCGCCATTTGTCCACCGCGGCATGCTATACATCGCGTCGGGGCATGCCAGCGGACCCATCCGACCCATCTATGCCATCAAACCCGGCGCGTCGGGCGACATTTCGATTGCCGGCGGCGCCACGAGCAACGAGTGGATCGCCTGGCGAGACAGCCAGGCAGGGCCCTATGTGCCGACTCCGATAGGCTACGGAGATCGGATCTACTCGCTCGGCGACTCCGGCATTCTGTCGAGCTTCGACGCCGCAACCGGAAAGCCGGGCTATCGTCAGTGGATCGCCCACGGTCCGACCCCCATCACAGCGTCGCCCGTTGCGGGCGACGGCAAGCTCTATTGCCTTGGCGAGAAGGGCAATATGGTGGTGGTAGAGGCAGGCCCTGAGTTCAAGGTGCTTGCCCGCAACGACATCGGCGAGGACACGCTGGCAACGCCGGCGATTGCGGATGGATCCCTGCTCATTCGCACGCTCGGCAACCTCTATCGGATCGGCAAGAGATAGCCTGCCCGAGTTGTGGCCATCGGCGCTATGGCGGTCCGATCTGGTAGATGTGCACGTCGTAGCCCTTGATGCCATCGGAGATGGATCGCCCGCCTCCGAGGCGGACGGCGCCGTTGCCGACGCGCTCGATCTTCATCGTGCCGATGTCGGCTGGCAGGCCGCTGATCGTGAACTCCACACCGTAGGGATTCTCGTTCACCACGAACAGCCGATACTCATCGCCGACCTTCTTGAGCATGGCCGTGACGCCGGTTCCGTCGTTTGATGCGTAGTGGTCCTTCACCTTCACGCGCGGTCGGGGAGTCACGTCGGGCGCGGCGATGAAACGCTTGAGGCCGTGCATCTCGCGGACAACCGTGAGCAGATCCTGCCAGAAGGCGCGCGACTCGTCGGACTCAGGCTCCTTGAGGTAGGCCGTACCCCAGTAGAGGATCGCGTTGGCGCCGTGCGTGATGGCGTTCCATGCCATGAAGCGCTGTTCTCTGAGCGTCGGTCGGCGGCCTATCCCTAGCTCGATCTCGGCCTCGGTCACCTTCTGCTGCAGGTCCCGCCACCCGAAGCCCTGCAGCACCATCGCGCAGGCCTTCCCCGGCGCCGCGGCCTGCATGCGGTCGGTGTAGTCGCCAACCGAGCTAGGCAGGGTGTTGTGCAGGTCGCTGTGCCCATTGCGCAGGTTGCCGGGGATCGGATAGATATCGCATCCCGCCATATCCACTTCGCGATTGTGCTCGCGCATCGCGCGCACGCTGTTGCGCGGCGCATGGTTCAGCCAGATGAAATGGCTGGGGTCGAGACTGCGGAGGAACCGACAGCCTTCGGCGAAGCCCTTGCCCATTGTCGTAGCGCGTTGGGCGGCCGTATCCATGCGCGCTGCCGGCACCGGAGTGCGCTTGCCGGCCTCGGCCCAGAACTGGGTCCGAACCGTCTCCCAGCGATCCCACAGAGCGCGGTCGTACAGATCCAGCGCTAGCTCCAGCGTGCCGCGGAGCCGAGGATTGGCGGCAGCCTCGTCGCGCATGGCCTGAAGCTCCGGGGCGAGCGCCTCCATCGTGCCGTACCAGCAGTTCCATAGCGCCTCATCGGGACCTTCCCAGACCAGAAGCGCAGGATGGGAGCCCAGCTTGCGCACCATTTCGGTCAGGGCTGCCTTGCGGCTCGCAGTGTCCTCGCTTAGGTCGAGCGCATAACCGGTGTTGACCCAGGCTCTGGCCTTGAGCCGATGGACGCGATCCAGCGCGGCAGGGTCCGGCGGACAATGGATGAGGTTGAAGCCGGCAGCGATGGCCTCCTGGAGGCGGGCATCGCTCGTCGGGTGCTCATAGAGTCCTATGAGGAACGTCGGCTCGCCATCCACGACGAGCATCCTGTTGGCGCTCAATCGGGCAGGGGCCAGCCCTGCAATGGCTGCGCCTGCCATCAACGTTCCCACGATCACGAACGGCGTCATGGCGGTCTCCTTCTTCCCCAGCGATCGAGGTTCACTTCGTCGGCGCAGGGCGCGTGTCCTGCACCCCGCGCCCGTCATTCATCATCTCCGCGTGGGTCCGTCTTCTATCCTCCTCCGCGTGTCGTTGACGGGGACCGACAAGTCGTCGATGGAGTCACGCCTGTGCGAGAGTGACCTTTGTGAGCTGGCGGCAATGGGTAGGGGCACGTTTCGGCGTGCCCATGCCGGCGCCGCGGCGCGCGATCGTAGGCCCTGCGGGCCGAACAGAACAATCCCGGCCCTTCAGGCTGAACGACCGCCCTCCGGACGAACATCGCCCGCCGGTGATTGAGCCGGCGCGAAGCGCCGTGTCGAAATCAAGGCGGGCTCCGCGCGTGCCCTGTAGCGGCGTATCAGCCGGACGGCCAGCCTCACGCGTAACAAGGGCGAACCAACCGCGCGCTGCCGCGATCCTCTTCATGTTGGTTCCGCTCGGCGGTTGATTCGCCCCTACGGGCATTGTGCGGCGCGCGATCGTAGGCCCTGCGGGCTGAACAGAACAATCCCGGCCCTGCGGGCCGAACGACCGCCATCCGGACGAACATCGCCCGCCGGTGATTGAGCCGGCGCGAAGCGCCGTGTCGAAATCAAGGCGGGCTGCGTGCGC
>JAAYVH010000297.1 GCA_012517255.1 Chthonomonadales bacterium | reverse complement strand
GCCCGGACAGCCCGGCATGCCGGGCATGCCGGGGATGCCGGGACAGCCAGGCGGTCAGCCGTTGCCAACCGGAATGGAGAGAGGCGCCATCGTCGCTGTAGCCGACACGCGGACCAACTCGGTCCTGGTGGTCGCCTCCAAGGAGAACATGCAGCGGGTTGAGGAGCTGGTTCGCAATCTCGACGACGATGAGGCGACGGCGCTCGAGACCAAGATCGTCAAGATGAAGTACGCCAACGCCGTTGACGTCGCCAACACGATCAGCTCGGTGTTGTCGGAGGCAGCTTCCGCTCGCAGCACCCGTGGCGGGCAGGGCGGCGCTTCCTTCATGCAGCGCGTCTTCGGCTTCCAGGGCGGCCAGCAGCAGAGCGCCTCGAGCTCGGACCCATTCGCGAAGGTTGTGGCAGATGCCCGGACCAACTCGCTCATCATCACGGCGACCAAGGAGCGCATGAGCCGGATTGACGAGATGATCGCGGCGCTCGATGTTGAGGTGCCCTTGGAGACCACGACGTTCGTGATCCCGCTGAAGAACGCGCAGGCCTCCGACCTCGAGACCATTCTGGGACGTGCGTTCGGCACCAGCACCGGCATGGGCGGTTCGACGCAGATGGGCGGAATGTTCTTCAATCCGTTCGGCACCCAGCAGCGTAACCAGCGCACGAACATTCAGCGCCGGCAGAACACCACCGGTCGGACGCAGGGGAGGGCCGCGCCGATCGGCAGCGGGACGCGAGCCGCTCCCGAGGACATCAGGGGAACGCTGACCCCGAACGGGTTCATCCCGGACGATGTGCAGGACGACTCCGACGAACTGTCGGGTCAGACCCGGCAGTTCGTCTTCGGTCAGCAAGGCGGCTTCGGCAGGCAACAATCTGGCCAGGTTCAGCCGGTCTACGGACGAGGCCAGGCGGGCAATTTCGTCAACCTTCTGCAGTTCCGCAACAACGTGAATGTCGCGGCAGATCCTGCGAGCAACAGCCTGATCGTAACCACCACGCCGGATACGATCGAAGAACTGCGGCGCATCATCGCCCAACTCGATGCCGTGCCCAGTCAGGTGATGATCGAAGTGATCATCGCTGAGGCGAGCGTCAACGCCACCCAGAAAATGGGCTTCCAGTTCGATGCCAAGGGTATCGGCACGCTGTTCGGCAATCCGATCACGCAGAGCGGAGCATCGAACTTCCCTGTGGGATCCGCCGGCAGCACTTCGGCCAACATAGCCGCGCCCATCTCGCCGGGCGTGCAGTACGGTGTCCAGAGCGACAAGTTTTCAGCGCTGGTGCAGGCGCTCAACACCGACAACCGCGTGCATATCCTGTCTACGCCTCGCGTCTTCACCTCGAACAACCAGCAGGCCACGGTGTCTGTGGTAACGCGAGTCCCCTATGCGACCAGCTCCTTCACAGGCGGTCTCAATATCGGGTCGAGCGTTACGTATGACTGGATTGATGTGGGGATCACGCTGGATGTGACGCCGCGCATCACGGCCGACGGCCTCGTGACCATTGACGCAGTCGCCACGGCCAGCGAGTTGCTCGGCTTCGACACGATGCAGAGCAGCGTGGATTCCAACGGACGAGCGACCAGCATACTGGCGCCCCGTACGTCGGAGCGCAATACGGATACCTCCGTGACTGTCCGTGACGGCGAGATCGTTGCTCTGGCTGGCCTCATGCGCGACAGCGGGAATGTCCGGGTGGACAAGGTACCCATCCTCGGTGACATCCCGATCCTCGGCAACCTGTTCCGGAACACCACGACCAGCACCGAGAAGACCGAACTGATGATCTTCCTCTGTCCTCGCGTGATCATGGGCGACAACCAGGCCCGGGCTATGACCGAAGACGTCTCGAAGAACGTGCGCAGGCTGGTTCCGGAGCTCGAGAAGGAGCGCCCCGATCTGAAGCCCAAGACCGCTCCTCCGCCAGATCAGACCGGCACCGGCGGCCAGGGACAGACCGATCAGGGCGGACCGGAGCAGGGCCAGACAAAGCCGTAAACCGGCCGTCTACGCGGAAATACGTGGTACCCGGATGGCAAATGGGCGTGAGAGTGATCTCACGCCCATCGTTCATGCGACCGAGGTGTGTCCGCCTGCTCAGTGTCGGCGCGCGGCCTCTTCCTCTTGCTGCTGGGCGACCTTGAGCCGGTTCATGTAGCGCCGCAGCGTCTCCTGCGCCTGCGTATAGGCCTCGGCGCCGCCTTCCGCGAGTTGCGCCTGGGCGCGTTCGATGGCCGCTCTGACCCGGGCGAGATCAATGTCGGCGCTTCTCTCGGCCGTATCAGCGATCACGGTTACTCGATTGTCGCGGACGTCAGCGAAGCCGCCAGATGCGGCAATGTACTCGATGTCGCCATTGTCATGCTCCACCTTGATCGCGCCCGTTGTCAGCGATGCGATCAGCGGCGCATGGTTCGGCAACACGCCGAACGAGCCCATCGTGCCCGGCAGACGGACCGATCGGACCCGCGTATCCAGCACGACACGGTCGGGAGTGACGATCTCGAGATGCAGTGTCGCCATGGCGTCTAGTTGCTCAGCGTCCGTGCCTTCTCGACTGCCTCATCAATGTTGCCCACCATGTAGAAGGCCTGCTCCGGCAGATCGTCGTGCTTGCCTTCGACAACTTCCTTGAACGACCGGACCGTCTCGGCCAGAGGCACATACTTGCCTTCGGTACCGGTGAACTGGGCGGCAACGCGGAAGGGCTGCGAAAGGAACCGCTCCAGACGGCGCGCGCGAGCGACGATCAGCTTGTCCTCATCCGACAACTCGTCGATGCCGAGGATCGCGATGATGTCCTGCAGCTCGCGGTACTTCTGGAGAACGCGCTGGACTTCGCGCGCCACGTCGTAGTGCTCCTGCCCCACGATGTGCGGGTCGAGGATGCGCGAGCTCGAGACGAGCGGGTCCACGGCGGGATAGATGCCCTTGGCGACGATTGCTCGATCCAGATAGGTGTAGGCATCGAGGTGGGCAAACGTCGTTGCCGGCGCCGGATCCGTTGGGTCGTCGGCGGGCACGTAGATGGCCTGCACAGAGGTGACCGATCCCTTGCGGGTCGAGGTGATGCGCTCCTGCAGCACGCCCATCTCGGTGCTCAGGGTGGGCTGGTAGCCTACCGCCGATGGGATGCGCCCGAGCAGCGCGGAGACTTCCGACCCAGCCTGGACAAACCGGAAAATGTTGTCAATGAACAGCAGGA
The DNA here is from genome assembly GCA_012517255.1 of Chthonomonadales bacterium. Taxonomy (GTDB): domain Bacteria; phylum Armatimonadota; class Chthonomonadetes; order Chthonomonadales; family CAJBBX01; genus JAAYVH01. Next base: position 17,011 of record JAAYVH010000297.1, on the reverse strand, counting down.
CGTCCTGTCCCTCTACGTCTCGGAAGTACTCGGCCACCGTCAGAGCAGAAAGCCCGACACGCAAGCGTGCTCCGGGCGGCTCGTTCATCTGACCGAACACCATGGCGGTCTTCTCGATCACGCCCGATTCGGTCATCTCGAGCCACAGGTCGTTGCCTTCCCGCGTGCGTTCGCCGACGCCGGCAAAGACCGAGAATCCGCCGTGCTCCGTGGCGATATTGGTGATCAGTTCCTGGATCAGCACGGTCTTTCCCAGACCAGCGCCTCCGAACAGGCCGATCTTGCCGCCCTTGAGGTAGGGAGTGAGCAGGTCAATGACCTTGAGGCCGGTCTCGAGGATCTCCGTGGTCGCGGCCTGATCCTGATAGGCCGGCGCCGGTCTATGGATCGGCCAGCGTTCCGTCGCCTGCATCGGCGGTTTGTCGTCAATCGTCTCGCCGAGAAGGTTCATGACCCTGCCAAGGGTGTTGCGACCGACAGGGACGGTGATCGGTCCGCCCGTATCGGCAGCGGGCATTCCGCGCACCAGACCGTCCGTGGACGACATGGCCACACAGCGCACGACATCATCGCCAAGATGCTGGGCCACTTCGACGGTGAGATTGATGCCTCGATCTTCGTCTTCTATAGTGATGGCATTGAGCAGCGGAGGCAGCTCCCCGGGCGCGAAAGCGAGGTCTACCACAGGTCCCTGCACCTGCACGATCTTGCCAATGGCCATAAGCGGACGGCTCCTTCGCAACAGCGGGGAGCGTGCTGCTCCCCGCTGACAGTACTCATGTAGGATGGGAGAAGTGTAGCAGGTTTGAGACAGGTGCCGCAAGGCCGGGTTGCCTTGACAGGGGTTCCTGCGCGTGTCTATACTTCATTCAGACAGGTAAGGTGACTGAGCATGGAGCACACCCTGAGCGCGCGAAAGCAGCGCATCCTTCAGGCCGTGGTCAGCGACTATGTGACGACCGCCGAACCGGTGGGCTCACAGTGGCTGGCCAGTCGGTATGATTTCGGCTGCCGCAGCGCAACACTGCGCAACGAGATGTGCGAGATGGTCGAAGAGGGCTATCTGGTTCAGCCTCACACGTCGGCCGGACGCGTCCCGACTGCCACGGGCTATCGCTACTATGTAGACCGCCTTATGACGCCGGTACCCCCCGATCGCCCCCAGCGTGTCGCGGCTCGGCGCCGACTCGAGCGTGCGGCAGAGGATGTTCAGGAGACTGTCCGCGATGCCTGTCGCGTTCTGGCCGACCTCACCCAGTATCCGTCGGTGGCGTCCACCCCTACCAGCGGCGAGGTATCGCTGCACCGCGTGTTCCTCGCCGCGGCCGGGCATCGGCACGTCCTGCTTGTGGCGTTGCTTTCTACGGGACACGTCGAGAACCGGATCGTGGAGCTGCCTCATGCCGTTGATGACCGCGCGGTCGCGACGCTGGGCGAGCGTCTGAATCAACGGGTAGCGGGCCGGGCCATCCGCGATCTGGCGGTGATGTCCCGGCTTGAACAGGCGGTACCCGCCGATCCCGCCGACGAGACCATGAGGCGGATGCGCGGCGCCATCCATCAGATGGCGACTGCGTTCAGCGATGAGCATCTGTTCTTCGAAGGCACAAGCTACATGCTCAGGCAGCGGGAGTTCAGGGACCTGTTGCGCCTGGAGCAGCTTCTCAGTGCGCTCATGGACAGGCGTGTCCTGGTGCAGGTGCTCCGGAGCCTGCCGTCCCCGGAGGGCGTTGTCGTGTTGATCGGTCCCGAAAGCCGAGTGGACGCCATGGATGAGTGCAGTCTGGTGACCACACGATATCGCGCCGGCGCCGAGAGCTGGGGGTATATCGGTGTGCTGGGGCCGACTCGCATGGATTACGATCGCGCCGTGGCGGCTGTCGACCTGATGGCCCGGAGCCTGTCGTCCGTGTTGGCCCGCATCAACCCCATTCCGGACAGCGAGCGTACCACGCAGGGGCAAAGTCGCGGCGATTAGGGGCCGAGGCTCTGTGAGCCCGGGACTGAGACGGCCGTAGTTCGACAGGACGTGCGTGTCGCTGTCCGCAAAACCCTCTTGGAGAGTAAGACCGCCCATGACGCAAGCGCAAGAACATGAGCAGAACGCCGAAGCGACGGTCGCACCGGCGGACACTGGCGCACAGCCAGAGGAGCCGGGGGACGCCCGCCCCGTTGAGGACACCGAAGGTTCGCAGATCGAGGATCGCATAGCGCAGCTCGAGCACGAGCTCGAGGAAGAGCGCGCGCGTGCGCTCCGCGTGCTGGCGGACTTCAAGAACTACCGGCGGCGTAACGAAGAGCAGCGGGGCGACATCGTCCGGTTTGCGCTGCAGGAGTTCGTGACGGATTCGCTGCCGGTCCTCGACAATCTGGAGCGGGCTCTCGATGCTGCCCAGGACGCCGGGAGCTTTGAGAGGCTGCATGAGGGGGTTGAGCTTACTCGCAAGCAAGTGCTCGATCTGCTCCAGCGGCATGGTGTCGAGCAGATCCCGGCTCAGGGCGAGCCGTTTGATCCCAATGTGCACGAGGCCGTGATGCGTGTCGAGGATGCCGAGGCTCCAGAGAACACGGTCGTCGAAGAGGTCCGACGCGGCTACTGCATGCATGGCCGGGTGATCCGGCCTGCCATGGTGAAGGTCGCGGCCCGCTCATGAGTCCCGATGTCAGAGCCGGCCAGGGGAAGACTAGCTCTGCGGCGCTGCGTGAACCGCGTTTCGGCACGGATGGCGTCCGCGGCGTCGCAAACGAGGATCTTACTGCCCCGTTCGCGCTCAAACTGGGCATAGCCGCGGCGTCGGTCCTCATGGACTCGGGCTCCCGGTCGGGCGCACAGGGCCATGTAGTCGTCGGACGCGACACGCGTCTGTCCGGCGACATGCTGGAAGCCGCGTTGAGCGCCGGTCTTGCCGCCACAGGGTGCCATGTCACCAATGTGGGAGTGGTTCCGACGCCGGCTATGTCGCACATTGTGGTCCGACTTCGGGCGAGCGCCGGAGCGATCATCTCTGCGTCTCACAACCCGTACCCCGACAACGGAATCAAGTTCATCGGACCCGATGGGAGGAAGCTGCCCGACGATATCGAGCGTCGCATTGCGGCGGCCCTGGAGAACGTCGAAGCCGTGCCCCGTCCAACGGGCCCTCACATCGGCCGGATCACCGACGCGGCATGGCATGGCCGATCCAGTTACGAGCAGGCTCCGGTGCTGGGATACATCGCCCACGTCGCTGCAACGGCCGGCGCTCCTCTGGATGGCTTGAAGCTGGTACTCGACTGCGCCAACGGCGCTACTTCCGCCATTGCGCCCGGCCTGTTCACCGATCTGGGCGCCGAGGTGGTCGCGCTCTGCGCCGAACCCGACGGGGTCAACATTAACCTGAAGTGCGGCTCGACATCGCCCGAGCGCATGTGCTCGACGGTTGTCGAGACGGGCGCAGATGCAGGGCTGGCGTTTGACGGCGACGGTGATCGGGTGATGATGTGCGACGAGACGGGCGCGATCGTTGACGGCGATCGCATGATGGCTGTCTGCGCTCTCGGCATGCAGAGGCGCGGCGAGCTCGTCGGCGACCGAGTGGTCGCCACCATCATGAGCAACGCGGGTCTGGATGTGATACTCGAGGAGCACGGCATCGCGTTGAGCCGAACAGACGTCGGCGACAGGTATGTCGCTGAGGAGATGGAGCGGTGCGGCGCGGTGCTGGGGGGCGAGCAGTCGGGCCATCTGCTCTTCTCCAAGCTGACGCGTACCGGCGACGGCATGCTGTCGGGTCTTCAGGTACTCAAGGAGATGCGGGTCTCCGGAAAGCCGCTCAGCGCCCTCGCCTCGGTCATGCCTCAGTATCCGCAACTTCTGCGCAATGTACGGGTGAGCGATCGACTGGCCTGGCAGAACGTCGGCGAGATCACGGACGCCATTGGAGAGGCCCGAGCACGGCTTGGCAAGCCGGAGTGGCTGTCGGTTCGAGCCTCAGGAACCGAGCCCGTCGTCCGCGTCATGGCTCAGGGCGCGGACGAGGCGCTCGTAAGCCGTACGGTGGAGGATCTTTGCGCCATGATTGCGCGCCATGCAGGAGCGGGCTAATGCCTGGCTTCACTATCCGGGCCGATCTCAGGCCCCATTTCGCCAAGTGGGGCATAGCCCTTAAGAGCCAGGGCAATCGCCCGACGTGCTCGGTTTTCGCCATGACGGCGGCCCTCGAGTTCGCCGTGGCGGAGCGGCACGAGGCCGCATTCGTCCTGAGTGAGGAATACCTGAACTGGGCCTCCAACGACGCCATCGGCGAATACGAGGACGGCGGCTTCTTCTCGGACCTCTGGAAGGGCTACAAGAAGCACGGCATCTGTGAATCCCGCCTTGCACCCTATCGCGAGACGTTCGATCCCGAATGGAAACCCGGCAAGGAAGCTCATCGACAGGCGCATGCATTTCGTCTCGATGCCTACGAGCTGACGTGGATCAAGCAGTGGAATGTCGAGACCGGCCTCTCCGATGAAGAGGCGGATGCGATGGTGGCCACCCTGCGCTCCGGATTGCCAGTCTGCGCGGGGATGCGGTGGCCCAAGAATCCCGTGTGGGACAACAGCGTTCTGCAGATGTGCCCGCCCGAGGAGGTCTTCGATGGGCACAGCGTGCTGCTGGTGGGCTATATGCTCGAGCATCCCGGCGATCTCGACGCAGGCGCGTTCATCGCACGGGACTCAGGCGGGGGCGGACGCTACATAACCTTGCCCGCAGTATACGTTCGTCATTACACGAACGACGCGGCTGTCATCTCTGACTGACACGCAGGATCGGGCCCTCCTGCGCGAACGCCACGCTGTCCCACGCGTCTTCGGGTGTGTCGTCTTCCTGTGCCAGCAGCATGTGAGAGTCGAGGTCGTAGAGATCGAACATCCCGGTGCCTGCGGCGAGGGCAAGCGCCCATCCGATGCCTCGGCGCGTTTCGAGCATGCAGCCGATCATGACCTTGCGACCTGACGCGCGTGCGATGGATGCCTCGGCGAGCGCGCCCCGGATTCCCGCCTTCATGAGCTTCACGTTGATGCCATGAGCGCGCGTGCGCGACACGACCTCGTACACATCTGCGGGCGTACGCACGGCTTCGTCCGCGAAGACCGGCGCAGAGGATCGCTGGGCGACGCGATCGAGCGCATCGAGATGATCCCTGGCGACAGGCTGTTCGAAGCACTCGATATTGAAGCCCAGCCTGCGCGCTTGGTCGAGGAACTCGAGCGCATCATCCGCCGAGAACGCCTGATTGGCGTCGAGCCGGAACCGGGCTTCGGGAACGGCGTTGCGGATCGTGCGGAGGACGGCGAGATCATGGGACGGATCGCCGCGACCTAGCTTCACCTTGAAACAGCGGAATCCGTGTTCGGCATACTGACAGGCCATGTCGGACGCAGTGTCGGTCATCGGGATCGTCACGTCCGTCACCACTTCGCTGCGCGCGCCGCCGAATAACGTCCACGCGTGGATTCGTCTGTCCTGGCACAGCGCGTCCCACAGCGCCATCTCGATGGCCGCGCGAGCCGATGGCGCGACCTCCGACATCGGTTTTCCGCCGAGGCGGTCCGCCACGCTGGCCTCCGCTGCGCGCAGAGACTGCTCCGGCCGGTCCACGCTCTGGCCGGCGAGCGCAGGCAGCGCAGCCGCGACGACTTCGAGTGCCGATGCTTGCGTTTCGCCTGTCACGTATTGCACGGGCACGCATTCCCCGACGCCGTGACCTCCGTTGTCCAGTTCCAGTCTGACCCGAACCAGACGGCTTACGCGACGGGCGGCTGTATCCTGAGCCGTGGCAAACACGTGGCGCAGCGGTATCTCGATGGGTTCGGCGATGGCCTCGGTGATGCGTGTCATGTCCGGTTCTCTACACACATGGTGTTTCGGCGCTCTACGCATAGCGACGGCCACTCACACCCTTGGTGCGAGTGGCCGCCGACGCGCGCTTGAGCACATCCGCCCGATCGCGGACGTGCGTCGGTCTCTATCCGTGTGTCTCCTGGCCGTCGCTGCCCTTCTCAGCAATCTGTATGGCGCCGCTGTGCGTATCGCACGCAACGCGGTCGGCTTGCGTGTGGGGCACCGTGCTCAACAGCGCCAGCCCCATCGTCGAGGCAATGGCTGCGGCAACGATCAAGCGCTTCACGTCTTCAGCGAGTCTCATAGCCTTATCCTTTTCCCAGTGTTTCCTCGAGCCAAGTCCACCACGTGATGAGGTCCGGATCTCGGATCTGGAAGAGCGTCTCTAGAAATCTCTGTGCGCGGCACTCCGGGCGATCCTCGCGGATGACCCGTTCGAGCACCGCCTTCGCCTCAAGGTAATAGCGGTCTTTCACATGCGCCAGAATGAGGTTGCAGGCTCGCATGGGCGAGGGGCGCTCCATGGCCATCTCCGCATAGTGGCGAGCAAGCTCAATGTTCTTGTCCCGGTTCCGTCCGGCGTCAAACCAGGTGAGGTATATGTCGGCGGCATTCGTTGCCGCGATGTGCCGGTGGGGCGCCGGCGCATTCGAGTCGATGATCGTCAGGTACACGTTCAGCGCATCGCGCAGGCGTCCGAGCTGGCTGTACATGACGCCGACTTCGTTCAGCGCCTCGATGAAGCTCGGCTCGGCTTCGTAGCAGGCGCGGTACTTCCGGAGCGCATCCTCGAGTCGGCCCGCCGCTCGCATCTCCCGAGCCTCATTGTAGAGGGCTCGAGCGGCCCCCGTATCCGGCTGTTTGCGATCAACGGTGTACAGGTCGAGGACTCGCATGGCCTTGCGAACTTCCGGCGACGGCGGAGCAAGCGGACTCGGGGCAGTGACGTCATTGACGATGGCCTCAGCGACCGCACCATCGGCGTGACCGGCCTGACGCTCGGCCCAGCCGATGTCGAGAAGCCGCCGCACGAGCGCATCCTGACGCTCGCCGGTCCATGCTGTCGTGTTCTTGGCCTTCTTCGCCACTGTCGTGCCTGATCCCCGGCCAGATGCTCGCAATCCTGATTTGCCCTGCCGGCTCAACAACCATACGAACGGGTTGTCCGCGGTACACTCCGACTTCAGCACGCGGGCCACTGCCGCTCGCGCTCGGCAAAGCGTCTGTCGCTCGGCTTCGGTCGCGGGCGCGACATCGCGGCCTGCCTGGCGCTCCCGCTCGCGCCTGATGTCCCGCTCGATCGCTGCGATGTAGTTCGCCGGCACGGCGCCCAACGCCTTCTCGAGGGCTGCGCGAAACTCAGCGCGCTCGCTGCTGTCAACAAGCGACTCTTCCGGAAGCCGCGAAGGATCCTCGTCCGCCAGGGTGTCGGCTATCGCCAGCGAACCTTCCGATGCCACCGCCCCCAGTGGGGTCTCGAGCGATATGGTCACGGGTTCACGCCGCTCCGCGCGACCGGTGTCGCTAACCACCGATCGGATCGCCCGCGCGAGATAGGCCGCCGCATCGGGAAAGAGTTCGTTCAGGGGCAGTCCCGAACCGACGGATCCCAGGCGCTTCCGGCGGGCAATCACGACGCGGGCCACCTTGCGGCATGCCTCGGGAAGAGCCACATAGCAGTCATTCGCGCTGAGTCTAGGGGGCAGCACGCGCCCATCGTCGAGATGCTTGGGGGTTGTGAGCATCGTCACGGCGCGAGCCCCGACCGCTGCGAGCACCTCATCGGCCACGAGTACGATTTCAGGGGAGTGCGCCTGCGCGCTCCCCGATGGCCTCGTCTTCGGTTGCTCCAGCAGCGTGGTGCTCACGTCACTGCTCCCGCGATGGTCTCTCAGTTCTCAATACGTTGCGGCGTCGCGACCGTGACACAGCGTCTCGCAACGATTCTTCCGCGTTCCGTTCCTTATCTTCACTCCCTTAGACGGCGGGTTGGATGCTGTGGTTTCCCGCGTGCGACAGTCCGTCACGGCAGAATCTGACCGACGGGGTCTCGATGCATGGACCCGCGCGCTGCCCGATGCCGGCGCCAGGTGATCCGGCGCGCTACTTCTTCAGCCGCGCAAGGTTGCCTGCGGCGTCAGCATGCCTCGGGTTGATGGCAAGAGCCCGGGCATAGGCTTTGCGGGCTTCTGGCAGATCGCCCAGTTTCTCCAGCGCCACCCCGAGATTGTTGAAAGCGTCGGCGAACTTCGGATCGGCCGCGGTGGCCTTGCGAAACCATGTGGCCGCCTCTTGCGGCTTGCCGCGCGTATCCACGACGAGACCGAGGCCGTTCATCGCGGCAGCATGAGCCGGGCTCTTCGTCAGAATACGGCGATAGTGACGCTCGGCAGCATCGGTGTTGCCTGTCGTGAGATAGTGAGCTCCCAGGCGCAGACGTACGTCAGCCCGGTCCGGCGCTCGCACGGCGGCGTCTTCCCAGTGAGAAACCGCGGCATCCATGTTGCCCTGACGCGCGTAGAGATTGCCAAGGTTGATGCGTATGCCGGCGTCGTTCGGCAGGAGTTTGACCAGCCGCTCGTAGTACTCGACGGCCTGATCCACGCGTCCGACGGCTGCCTGCAGTTGAGCAAGCGCATGCAGAGTCTCGACGTTGTCGGGTTGCTGGGCAAGCGCCGCCTCGTACGCCGGAATGGCGCGCTCTCGGGCTCCCGTTCGCCAATAGGCAACGCCCAGATTGTAGTTCACGGCGAAATCCGCGGGTTGAAGCCGTTTGGCATACTCAAGGTGGGGAATGGCCTTGTCGAACGCACGCAGACGGATCAGGCACTCCGCAAGCGCGATTCGTGCAGGAAGGCTCGTGCTATCGAGGCGGACCGCGCGCTCCAGGATCGAGCGCGCATCGGCCATGCGTCCCGCCTCGTTGAGCGCGACTCCCAGATTCATGGCGAACACGGCGTCGCTGGGCTGAAGGTCAACGGCCTTGCGAAATGCGGCGGCAGCATCGGCGGGCTGGCGCAATGCCTGCAGGGCGCAGCCAAGGTTGTTCCACGTGCCGGCATCGTCAGGCTTAAGGCGCGCCGCCTCACGGAAGGATCGGACGGACTCGGCGTGGTTGCCCGACCGCGTCATGGCGACGCCGAGGTTGAAATGCGCCGCGGCATTGCCGGGCTCGATCGCGATCGCCTTGCGGAACGCCTGCGCCGCCTCCGAGGGAGTCGCAGCGTTCAGCCGGGCATGACCGAGATTGATCCATGCCTCGGCGTAGGTGGGCTTCAGCCGGACCGCCTCTTCCAGGGCCTTCATTGCCTCGGGGTACCGCTCCGCTCGCAGGCACAGAAAGCCGATCCAGTTGTGCACGACGGGATCTGCCGGCGTTGCGGCCTTGAGTTCCTCGAACGCTGCGAGCGCCTTGTCGGCCTGACCGGCTCGGTACAGCGCGACGGCGTCGTTGAAACGTCGCACGTTGTCGGCCTGCTGATCCCTAGCGGCCACGGGCGCTGCGAGAACAATCGCCAGCATTAGCGCCGGCACAAGGCGCAACAACCAGCTCATTGGCTCTTCTGCGCCTTCGCCTTCGCCGATGTGCGACGACGGGCCTTCGGCGGACTTTCCTCGGCCTCGTCGGATTTGGGCGCCGTTGGTTCCTCGTTTGCTCGCCCTCTGCCCTTAGCTTCCTGTTTGGCGATGATCCGATTGGCCAGGAAGGCTGCCGCCTGATCTTCGAAGCTCTCCACCTCCACGCTGGATGCCGGACGAGCCCTCGTTGACGCCCAGTCGCGAAGATAGGCGATCTTCTCGCGCATGGTCATGGACAGCGGCACGGTGGCGCGTGCCGCCCGTACCAGGAGGTCGGTTGTCAGATCGGTGCCGGCGTCAAAGGCGTCATACAGCGCCTCAACGACGAGCTGCTCGATCTCGGCGCCGGAGAAGCCCGGCGTCGCCCTGGCCAGTTCGGCAAGGTCGAAGTCCTCAGGCTTGCGCTTGCGCTTGCGCAGGTGGATGCGGAAGATCTCCTCACGTTCGGCGGCGGCCGGCAGGTCAATGAAAAAGATCTCGTCGAAGCGCCCCTTGCGCAGGAGTTCCGGGGGCAGAACCTCGACCTGATTGGCCGTGGAGACGACGAACACCGGTACGGTCTTCTCTTGCAGCCACGTCAAGAACGTGCTGAATACGCGCGAGGTTGTGCCGCCGTCGGATGCGCCGGAGCTCTGGATCCCCAAGAGGCCCTTCTCCAGTTCGTCCAGCCAGAGTACGCAGGGCGCCACGGATTCTGCCACCCGAAGCGCCTTGCGCATGTTCTCCTCCGAAGCGCCCACGAGTCCGGCAAACACCTTGCCGATGTCGAGCCTGAGGAGGGGCAGACGCCATAGCGCACCGATGGCCTTAGCGCTGAGGCTCTTGCCGCATCCCTGCACGCCGAGCAGGAGTATGCCCTTGGGCTCCGGAAGCCCGAAGTCACGCGCCTTGTCTGTGAACGATGCCGTGCGCTTCTCCATCCAGTCCTTCAACAGGTCCAGTCCGCCGACGTTGGCGAATGCCTCCGAGGCGGGGTAGTACTCCAGGATGCCCGACTTGCGGATGATCTGCTCTTTCTCCGAGAGGATCACATCCACATCGAAGGTGCGCTTCTGGACCAGAGACTTGGCAAACACGTTCTCGGCCTCAAGGGCCGTGAGCCCCTGTGCCGCCTTCAGAACCTGTTCGCGCCGCTCGGGCTCGAGCTGCCACCGAATGTCGGGCATGTCCTTGACCGACAGGACGATGTCGTCGAGCAGTCTGCCCAGTTCCTCGTAGGTTGGTAAGGCGAAGTCCACAACGGTGACTTCTTTCTCGAGGTCGGCGGGTAGCTTCAGGATGGGCGCGAGCAACACGAGGTTCTTGTAGCTGTTCTTCAAGATGGGAGTGAGGTCGCGCAATCTTCGCGTGACGCTCGCGTCGGCGATGTAGGCGTGGAAGTCCTTGAGGAGGAAGATGGCCTGGTCGGGCGAGGTCGCGACGTGCTCGAGTGCAGCCAGCGGGTCGCGGGTTGCGGGGTCGCGCTGACCGGTACCTGCTCCGAATCCGTGGGTGATCGTCCATACGTGGAGCTTCTTGCCGCGGTCGCGCGCGATGGCCCGCATCACATGCTCGACGCGCTGCTCCTCCCACGAGACGACGTAGACGATCGGATAGCGAGCTCGGATCAGGCTTTCCAGCTCGGATTGGGCGCTCTGAGACAAGGGATTACCTCCTCGGTGACGGCCCCGAACCGCGGAGACGACACGAGCGGATTATAGTCGTCGGTCAGAACCAGCGTCAAGGCGAGTCTGAGGCGTTCGTTCCCAGCCGCCGTGCCCGCTGTATGCCATAATCCCGTGAACGATCCCATGGCCCTGACCGGGGTCATTCGTCGCAGCAAGGAGCAGCGCCATGCCAGGCCGACCAGAGATGCACAGAGCCCTCCAGTGTTCGATCCTATGCGGCATTGTTGCGCTTGCCCTGATCACTCCCGCGGCCGGGTTGGCTGAAGTGCGCGCGCGATGCAACACGGCATTCGACGCGGAGTTCTTCTACATTGTGGCGGATGTGGACAAGCCGGTGCTGCGCGGGAAGGTATCCGCCCCTTTCCAGGACCCCACCAGCGATGACTCGGTGCTCGTCGGCCTGGCATCGGCGCAGGATCCGGCGCGGCGGGTTGAGATGGCGGTCGGCGTGGCGAATGGCGCCCAGCTCTATCGGGGGGCGGACCGACGGGCTCTAAGCGGGCCGGATGACTTCGTCGTGGGACCGGACGGGATGCGGACGCTGTTCAAGTACCGGCTCAGGCCGCGCGGAAAGCTCAATGCCGAGTCCGACCCTGACAACGGTTTCACCGTGGAGATGGCGATTCCGTGGGCTGAGCTCGGAGGGCCGCCGAAACCCGGCGACCGCATGCGGTTCCTCGTTGCCATCCTCGGAGCAGGCGAAGAAGACGCGCCCATCGTGAGCCTCTCAGCTTCTATCACGCAACGCGACGACATTCGGGACCTATCACGGTGGGGCGAGATAGTCTTCGCTGATGCTCCGACGGCATCGGTATCCGGATCTCCCAACGCAGTCGTCTGTGCCCGGGTCTACAATGTAAAGCCGGTGATAGACGGGGCCTTCGATGCCGCCGAGTGGTCGCGCATTACGGCATTCGCTTTTGGAGCGGGCGTCGAACGCTCGGGAACACTCCCGGGGGATGCCGCAGCCGCTCGATCCAGAGCGCCTGTTGAGCTAAAACAGGCCCCGCCGCTCCCATCCGATGGCAAGTGGTCGCTCGGGAGTCGCGCTGGGGGGACGGGCGGCGACGGGCCGGAGAAGCGGCGGCTGGCGCGTCAAACGTGGCCCAGGCTTGTCTTCGCCCGGTATCTGGTCGACAGGCAGGCCGATGCGCGGAAGCCTCTTCCCTTCGTTCCAGTGGCGGAACCGACGGGCAAATCGCTTCTCGTAACTCATCCCATGGACGGCGCCGGTCCGTGGTTTACCTATGATCGCATAGACTGGCATCGGATTCAGCTCACGCGCATGCGGGAGAGCGGGGTGGATGTGGCTGCGGTCGTGATGTCCGTCGGACGTCAGGGCCGGATAGCGGTGACGGCGCTGGCCGGAGCCATGGAGGCGCTCGAAGGGATGGGCGCGGACCTGCCTCTGGCCTGTCTCTGGCTGGATGTCTCAAGCCTGACACGGGCGGGAGATTCGCCCTCGGAGCGAACGGATCGGGTCTATCAGGCGGTGCGTGAGTTTCATCAGTGCCTGCCCCCGCGCTTTGTGGCCGCGGTGTCGCTGGCCTCCGAGAATGGTGGCGGCGTTGCCGTGCCCGTGATAGTCTCAGGGGTTCCCGGTGATGCCGGGACGCCCCGGCTGCAGGAGGAGCTAAGGCGCCGATTCCGCCAGGAGTTCGGGCGCGATCTCCTTCTGCTCGGGGATCAGCCTGGCGGCTGGGATGGCGTGGTAGCCGACTCTTCCAGACAGGGCTATGCGGCGGGAGGAGAGCACCCGGTGCGCACGGCATCTATCTACGCTGGCACGCCGGGGCTCGCCGAGGGTGAGCATCCCCTCTTCCGGCGCTCCCGTGACGGCTACCGATCGGCCTGGCGTTCAGCGATCACCGACGCCGCCGACTGGGTCTTCGTGGACAGTTGGAACGACTTTGCGCGCGCTTCGGAGATAACCCCCACCGTCGAGTATGGCCTCGAATACCTCGACATGACTCAGGCATTCTCCCGTCTCTGGCGGCGCTCCGGCGAGCTGGGCGGTCATGTTGTGCGGACTACCATGCCGGACCGATGGGTCCGGGGCCGCACCTATGCCGTGAGGGTCACGGTGCGCAATACCGGCACGCTGAGCTGGCTGCCGGGCTCGTTCGCAATCCGGGCCGCCTGGCAGGGAGGGCGCGGCAGCGCACTCGCGACGCTCCAGAACCCGATTGACATGGGCCGACTTTGCACGGTCAGTCTCCGGCTGCCGTCACCCGATGGTACCGGCTTGCAGACGCTCGTCGTTTCAGTGGTGAAGGTTGACCGCTCGGGTGCTCCCCTTCCGGGCGCCAACAGCGCGGCAGTCCTCGGTTCGCATACTGTGGTATGCACCGAGGCCGACTCCCCGGCAGTGAGTCCGGCAACGCTGGTCAACGACACTGTGTTGCGTGTCGCAGAAGGGCTGTCAGTCCATCGCGCGACCGTCGTCGTGCGCAACGACGGGCCGACGGCGTGGGAGGCAGGGCAGGCTACGCTTCGCGCCCGGCTGTTCGAGCAGACGCCCGATGACCCCGAACCTAAGGCGCTCGATCTGGCCGAGGCTGCGTCGCCTGTGAGCGAGCGGGTCGAGCCCGGCTCTGAAGCGACGTTCGACATTGCCATACCCTTCGCTACGCACGAGGGGCTTCCGTTCCGTCCGTCCGAGCACACCGAGTCGCGCTATTTGATCCGCTGGGACCTGGATGCGCCCGGCGCTGACGTCTCGACCGTTGCGCTGGGCTGTCAGGAAGTGCAGATCGTCGAGGCGGACTTCGGGGCTCAGTTCTTCAACGACTACACCCCCAACGAGTTGCCGGGAGATCGGCGCGTGTCTGTCGTGATCGGCGTGCGCAACCGAGGACCGCAAACCTGGGTGAAGGGTAAGGTGGCCGTCGGCTACCACTGGTACTACCTGGACGGCGTCGAGGCGGTCTGGCAGGATGAGGTGTTTCCCATCAACGCGGACATGGCGCCCGGAAGTCAGATTGCCGACGTGGGCGCCTGGATCACCGCACCTCCCAACGACGGCATGTACTGGCTCGTATGGGACCTGCGCGTGGGGGACACCTGGGCCTCGGCGCAGTTATCGGCGCGGGCCTATGAGACGCGGGTTCAGTTGGTCAAAGTCGTCCGCGGAAGACTGCGCTTCGTAGATCTCTCGCCGGCTGCCAATGCGACGATCACGGCTGGAGTCGGCGACCCGCCGGTACAGGGCTTCGACGGCGCCGGAATGGCCTTGCCGGCGGAGCTGACGCCGCCCTATGCCACCGGCACGGCGGTGTGCACGGGCCTCTGGCAGGCAGCTACGCGGACCGGCCCGGACCTCAATCGGCGAATAAGCTTCCAGTGGCTTCCGCGCTGTCGCGCGAACGGCGTGCGGTGCCAGGGGCAGCAGATCACAGTGGCGCCGGCACGGTCGGCCTCCGAAGCGCGGTTTGTCCACATAGCGGCCGCAGCGCGGAAGTCCGAAGCGACCCTCGGCGTCACGCTCCGGTTTGCCGACGGCACCGAGCAGTTCACGTCGTTCCCTGTCGAGCGATGGGACAGCGAGCGACCCGAACGCCCGGAAGCCGCGCTGGCGGTGCCCTACACGCGGGTTCAGGGCAAAGACGCGCCCGGCCCGACGGTCAGCATCTACCGCTATGCCGTGCCCGTCAAGGAGCGCAAGCCGCTGGTCAGCCTGGAACTGTCGGAGTCTCCGGACGTCATTGTGACGGCGATCAGCGTGGAGCGCTAGCCACCGCGGACTCGCGGCCCATGGCCGCGGCCAGACGGACGTTCTCGCCCACGATGTCGGGGCTGTCCGGCGGAAACATGCCCACGCATACGCCGTCGCAAGGGCGCAGAGCCGCGCTCACGTCGGCATACGCTTCGTCCGGCCTCAGACGCCCGGCGGCGTAGATCTTGTAGACCACGGCAGGCCGCGGCAACTGACGCACGATCCGCAATGCCGCGCTGCGGTCTTCCTCCTCGAAGCGCTCGACGGTGACTGGTTTCGACGTGCCTCGGTAGCCCGCGATGTTGTAGAGACAGACCATGTGAAAGTCGAGCGGCAGTCCCAGATCGCAGGCTCGCAGGTGATGCTCCGGCACATGGGAAGCCAGGCCGATGGGGAGGCCGCACCCCGCCAGCGTCTCAACGCTCTGTCGAAGGCCGTCGATGTCGCCGGACTCGAACATCCGGTCAGCCTCTCCTCCGTGCAGGTAGATGGCCGCCGCACCCGCGTTTTGCGCGGCCATAGCGTTCTGGCGAAGGTCCCTGTGCTCGGGAGCGGTCTGGGCGATCCAGTGCAACTGCCCGCCCTCGCCACGATACTCCAGCAGCATCCGCATGACAAACGCATCGGCCCGAGCGACGACACCGGTGATGCCGGCCGATTCGCATCGCCGCCAGAGCTGCTTGATGCGCTCGGCTGTGAAGTAGGCGACCATGGCGGCCGAGCGATCGCCCGGCTGATGCGAGAAACCGGAGATGGGGTTGCCGCCTACGAGCAATCGCGACACGCTCAGGGGGCCAAGCGCGATGGAGGGAAGCCGCGGCAGGTCAGTTGGCGCCGACACGGGCAGGAGTCGGAGCGCCCAGCATATCGCGGGCGGCTGCGGCGAAATCGCCGGCGGTGAGATGGCAGATGCTTCGCAATGTCGCCTGCGAGCCGTGCTCGATGAAGCGATCGGGAATGCCAAACAGGCGCACGTCCACGCCGGTGATGCCTTCGGTAGCCAGAGCCTCAAGCACCGCGGCCCCGAAACCTCCCGCTGTGGAGTTCTCTTCGCATACCACGAGGCGGCCCGTTCTTCGCGCGACGCTGCATATCACCTCACGATCGAGGGGCTTGGCGAAGCGAGCGTTGACGACCGCCGCTTCGATGCCTTCTTCGCGCAGGACTCTCGCGGCTTCGCATGCCGGCTCCACCATGGAGCCGATGGCGATGAAGGCCACGTCGTCGCCTGAGGCAAGCGCCTCGGCGCGCCCGAGACGGATCGGCTCAAGCCGTTCGTCGGCAGCCGGCGAGACCGCGCCGCGAGGATACCGGATCGCGACGGGCGACGCCGACCGGCTCCGCACATGCTCATGCGCGAACCGGAGCATCGAGGCGAGTTCCGCGCCGTTGCGAGGGGCCATGACCACCATGCCCGGCACCGAGCGCAGATAGGTCAGGTCGAACGCACCGTGATGCGTGCCGCCGTCCTCGCCGACCAGGCCAGCGCGATCCAGCGCGAAGATCACCGGCAGGCGCTGCAACGCGACGTCGTGGATGATCATGTCATACGCGCGCTGGAGGAACGTCGAGTAGATGGCGACGACGGGGCGCATGCCCGCTGCGGCAAGGCCGGCCGCGAAGCATACGGCATGTTCCTCGGCAATGCCGGTGTCGAAGGCGCGCTCGGGGAACCGCTCCTGAAGTTTGTTGATGCCGGTGCCGTCCGGCATGGCGGCCGTTATGCCCACGATCTTGTCATCCGCCTCGGCAAGCTCGACCAGCGTCTCGGCGAAGACCGATGTGTAGGTTGCGCCGGACGAAGCTTTGAGGGCCTCGCCCGTGGCAGGCTCGAAGGGCGTGACCGCATGGTACTTGCGGGCGTTGTTCTCGGCGAACTCGCATCCCTTGCCCTTGGTGGTACTCAGGTGAACCAGCACTGGACCTTTCATCTGCTTCACCTGGCGGAAGACATCCACCATGAGCGGGATGTCGTGTCCATCGAGCGGGCCTATGTACTCGAAGCCCATTTGCTCAAAGACGACGCCCGTCTGCTCGGGAGCGACGATGTTGGTGACGCTGTGCTTGAGGAGGCCTCCCGCTGCTCTTGCCGCAACGTCTCCCGCGGGCAGCCGCTTCAGCACATCGGCGGTTCGGCGCTCGAGGTCCTGATACCAGCCCGAGGTCCGCAGTTTGGCAAGG
>JAAYVH010000296.1 GCA_012517255.1 Chthonomonadales bacterium | reverse complement strand
CGCTACACTGATCAGGCTGCCTGATTCGGGAGGTCCTGATCTGGTGGGCATGGTGGCTGTAGCTCAGTTGGTAGAGCTCCTGGTTGTGGTCCAGGCGGCCGCGGGTTCAAGTCCCGTCAGCCACCCCAAACGGGTCAGGTGTGAACTTGCGACCAAGGGGCCACCCCTGGAGCATGTTTGGGTCTGGCCCTTTTTGCGTGTCCCGGTTGCCTCTGCCCCTGTGGCTGCGGCGCGGGCTTGGTCGGCCCAGGTGAGGGCGTCGGCCTGGAGGTCGGGGTTCGACAGGCCGTCGTAGGGCGTGCGGTAGCCGACGTGGATGTCGTTGTCCTCGTCAACGTAGATGGCTTTGAACAGGGCCTGGTTGCACAACCGCCGGTTGGCATCATCAGCGTTGGCATAGATGTCGGCGATGTTGGCCAACAGCAGTAGCGAGTCGTCGAGGTTGGCCCGGGCATCGGCATATTCACCGTTGTGAGCCCGGACCCGGAAGTCGATGGTCTCCAACGATGTGGTGATCCGGTCCTGTTCCCGTTTGAGCAGGTCCAGTGGGATCGCGCCCGCATAGTGGGCCTGGAGGAGCTTGGTCTGCTCGCCTTCCAGTTCGGTGCGGCGCGCGGCGAGTTCGGCCAGTTCTGCCGCGCCCTCGCTCATCATCTGCCCGCCAAATCCGCCAGGCTCCACTTGCGCGCCAGGTCCGCTTGGACAACTTCCCCGACGTCGACGATCTCCCGGCGCAAGGGAGGGAACCGGCCGCCCACACCGTTCCCCGCCAGGGAACGCACCGGCCCGTCCGGAATATCCGTGTAGGGCAGGAGCGGGAGCAGCAGGTCCAGCAGGGCGACGAATCGGGACTCGATCGCGTAGAAGCCGCCACCAGCCTTCTGAATCTGCTCAACCCGGTCCAGGAGCACCGCCATCTTGCTGGCCACCTCGGGTGCCAACGCAATGTCCCACATGTTGTGGCGGAACGCTCTCGCCGCGATCTGCTCCGCCTCGTGACGATCCAGCAGCATCCCATGCAGACGCCACGTCAGCTGGTCCAGCAGATAGTCCAGGCTCACGTACGCCGTCGAGACCGTCACCGACGTCTCCGGGATGCCGCCGCACAGCGTCCCGCCGCACACGATCACCAGCGTCCCAGGACGCGCGTGGACCCTGCCGTGGCGGGAATGGACCAGACACGCGCCCTGCCGGAACAGCATGAACTTCAAGCACGTGTACGCCACCGGCTCCACCACGTGGTCGAACACCGCGGCCTCCACGTCGATCGGCCCCGGCGCCCGCTCTCGGACAGTCCCCCCACTGTCAGGGAAGATTCGCTCCATACCCCATTTTCGCTCATCGGCATGCGAAACGCACCCGCCGTCGGTGGGACATCCCCGCACAAACAGGGTCTGATTAGGTAGAATCAGCACGGCTCCCCAACCGGTGGGGCCCGCACCGTTGAGGGAGGACCAACGTGACCGAGCCGTGGTTGTCCGCAGACGACATCGCCGCCCATCTCGGCGTCACCAAGGACACCATCTACACGTGGATCGCCGACAAAGACATGCCCGCCCACAAGATCGGCCGCCTCTGGAAGTTCCAGGCCAGCGAAGTCGACGACTGGGTCCGCAACGACGGCGCCGCTGACTCAGGCTCCAGTAAGGCGGGTGAGTGACTCAGTTGCGTATCATCAACAACACCACCGACCTCCTCGGTGACGACCTCAAGAGCGTCATCGCCCCCGGATCCAAGGTCCGCATCGCTGCCTCCACGTTCTCCATTTTCGCTTTCGAGGCCTTGAAGAAGGAACTGGAACAGGTCGGTGAGCTGGAGTTCATCTTCACCTCCCCCTCGTTCGTCGCCGAGGACGTGACGGACAAGGTCCGCAAGGAGCGCCGCCAGTTCTTCATCCCAGCCGGGCACGCCGAGTCAGCAATCGCCGGGTCCGAGTTTGAGATCCGGCTGCGCAACAAGCTCACGCAGAAGGCTATCGCTCGGGAGTGCGCGGACTGGGTGCGTCGCAAGGTGACCTTCCGCTCCAACGCGACGGGCAACCCGATGCAGCCGTTGGCAGCGGTGGATGACCGCGCCGCCTATTTCCCGATTCAGGGATTCACGACCACCGACTTGGGCTACGAGAAGGGCCCGGCTATCTCCAACTACGTTCCTAAATATGAGGGCGTTGCGGAAACTCAGCAGTTCCTGGCCCTGTTCGATCAGATTTGGAACAACCCCGACCAGCTTGACGATGTCACGCAAGCGGTCTGCGACCACATCGCTACCGTGTACGCGGAGAACTCCCCGGAGCGGATCTACTTCCTGATCTTGTACAACCTGTTCGCCGATTTCCTCGACGATGTCAATGAGGATGTCCTGCCGAACGACCGCACTGGCTACCAGGACACGAAGGTCTGGAAGAGCCTGTACAACTTCCAGCGTGACGCGGCCACGGGCATCATCAACAAGTTGGAGACCTACAACGGCTGTATCCTGGCCGACTCCGTCGGTCTGGGGAAGACGTTCACCGCGTTGGCGGTCATCAAGTACTACGAGCTGCGCAACAAGAGTGTGCTGGTCCTTTGTCCCAAAAAGCTGGCGGAGAACTGGACCAACTACAACTCGAACTACACCACCAACCTCTTCCGCGAGGATCGCTTCGCCTACGACGTCCTCGCTCATACCGACCTGTCGAGGACCAAGG
>JAAYVH010000006.1 GCA_012517255.1 Chthonomonadales bacterium | reverse complement strand
GGCGGTGGTGCGTTCTGACGCTGAACTCCATTCTGTGCATAGGCCGAATGTGCCTGAGACCGCAAGTTTCAATCCCCGTTAGGGGCGGTGGTGCGTTCTGACTCTTCCTCTCCGATTCTGATCTCGATGCCGCTAACGTCGGCCCGGAAGGGCCCCAACGACGAGAACCCGACGAATCTGAGATCAGAGTCTGCCGCTAACCTCCCCCGTCCAGGGCGCTCTCCCGAGGTTAGCGGCAGTCCGGCGGCCATCACCTTCGCGACCGCAGGACCCGCGTGACATATGATTCTACCAGTTGGAGGCCGGTTTCGTCGCGGGCTGTCGTCTCGACGACCAGCGGCAGCGCTCGATCGCCGGCGACGTAGACAACGCGCAGGATGCCGGTCTGCGCATCGCGCGACGCGACGCCCGACTCGCGGGCCGACCGATCGCCGGAACCGTCGAAGCGCACATGCTCCACACACCCGAGACGGGTCAGGCTGTCCACAACCCGCCGCCAGCCATCGGGCCGATGGTGCTCGACGCTCGACACAGAGTCTTTCTCCTCGGGCAGGCGAGGGCTGGCCTCAGGCCACACGGGCGCCGGCCCGGCCGAGGAGCGCTCCCTGAAGGCCTTGTGGAGAAGCTCGCCGGCCGGGCTCAGGTAGGCGCATCCGTCGTCATGCTCATCCACCAGCGCGGCGAGGCCCTGCTCGGCGCCACGCAGGCGCTGCCGCACCTCGCCGATCGAACGAGGCTCCTCATCTATCCATGCGAAGAACGCCGCGTTGCGCTCGACGAAGCTCGAGTCCCAGTTGACGGGCAACGGCGGGATCTCCACCATGCTGCGGAACCGCTCGTGGATATAGACCACGCGCGCGCCGGAGAGGAGGCCCACCAGCGTCATCATGGCGGTCTCGGCCTTGAAGCCTCCCGTGGCGCAGAGGGTGACAGCCTCTTCGCGATCCCGGGCATGGCGGATCTCGTCGAAGGCGGCCGATACGAGGGCCTTCAGCCCCCGCTCGGCGAAGGGGCCCGCATCGTAGCCGATTCCTGCGAGCCTGCGCACCTCCACAGCATGTCCGCGCCGGCGGTAGTGGGCCGCCAGAACGCGGGCGCACCAGTCTCCCTCCGGCGTGTCGGAATGGAGCAGCGTCAGCCGGTCGCCTTCGAGCATGGGCACGGCGTGGAGGGTGTGGGTCTCGGCGGACGCCTGGCGGGGATCGGCGCCCTGCAGAAAGGCTGCGGCATCCTGCTCGCTCGGAAGCTCCGCGCCGAATCGCCAGCCCGCCCACGGCCGAACGGGCTGATCGGGCGCATTTTCGAGGTTGGTCAGCAGCGAGGTGCCCACCGTGGTGATGTGCACAGCCATCAGTCGTCTCCTTCTTCGGCCCCATCGGGCCAGCGCAGCGCCACCGCAAAGGCGAGCCCATAGTCCACCACGTCGGGGAAGGCGGGCGACACGCCGGGCACCATGCGCCCATACCAGAGCCGGGGCGCGGAGCCGGTCCGGAAGGCCGAGCCTGCGAGCAGGCGGACCACGGGGCGTTTGAAGGGCCGCGAGCTCGCGGCTCGCTCCTCGCCCAGCCTGCCGTGCTTGACGTCGGCCATCCAGAATCCCCGGGTCGGATCATCGGCGGCCGGCACACAGGCTGAGAGCGTCACGAACCCGTCGGCGCCCTCGGGCGGAGCAAAGCCGTCGAACGGCTCGATGGTCACGGAGCGAACCGATCCATAGCCCGAGGACCTGCGCTTGCCGTAGCCGCTCTGGGCGACGTGCTCGATCATTGCGACCCAGGGAAGGTCGGCATCCGGTCGGACGCGCACGTAGACATCCACCGCATCGAGCCACACTCCCGAGACGGCGAAGAGCCGGCCCGTCTCGTCGTCTTCGTTACCGGTCGTGGCGCCCGTGCCGCGGTGGATCTGATTGTGCAGCGTGTAGAACGGCGTGTCCTCGGCCTCGGCTCCGGCCACGGGTTCGGGCGAGGCTTCGATGACGCGGCGAAACTCGTCGGGTCTCAGCCAGCGTCTGGCGCGAGCCTCTTTGGCTGCGCGCAGCCCGGCGATCCGCTCGGCCACGGTGGATGCCGCCGACTGCGCCTGGGGCACGAGGGGGCGGGGAAGCAGACCATGGGGCATGCCGTCGGATATGAGCAGAGGCGGGTCGCCTGCCTCGCACTGCTCGAGCAGAGCGGCGAGGGCATCATCGCCGCGCAGGCGGGCCAGGGCCCAGCAGAGGTGGCCGAACAGCGTGTCGGCCCGCCACGGCGTCAGACATGGCGAGTCCAGCGCGAAGACGGCTCGATAGGTGTCCACCGTCCTGAACCGGTCTATCCGGCGGAAGGCCCGGCCACGCGTCCGACGAACGGATCCAGGACCGTGTAGTCGAACCTCACCTTTCCGTAGCCTCTGCTGCCCGATGCGCCGAGATACTCGGCCTCGATAAGCCCGAGCCCCTCCTTGACCGTGGCGATGAGCTGGTCGGCGTTGTCGCCCTCGAAGATGCGCACGGATATCTCGAAGGCGAACTTCGCGCCGGGCACGACGCGTTCGACGGGGCGGGGATTGGTGGCGACGCCGGTGCTGCGCTCGATCATGTTCTCCGACTTGACCTCGATCCATCGGTCCGGGTCTTCGCCGGCGGCGTCCATGCGGGCGTCGCGGACCAGCACGCGGGTAGGTCCGAGGCCATGATGGGGCTTCCTGTGGGGACCGAAGAGCCGACAGACGACGCACGAGTTATCGGCGCAGCCGCAGGGCTGCCCGCTGTTGATCTTCGAGCCGCAGTACTTGTACTCGAGCGCCGACCGGAGCTTGCCCTTGAGCGAGGAGCCCGGTATGTAGGGCCAGCGGGTGCGGGGATCCCGGATGATGGGGTTATCCATACCGCCGATCTCGATGTCTTCCTTTGCGCCGCCGATGCGCAGTCCGGTCAGGCACTCGATGGTGCCGACAATGCCAACGTGTTTGATGAGCTTAAGCGTCGCCATCCCGCGCTCCCTTTCCGTCCTTGGGGTTGAAGTACTTGAAGTAGGCCACGACATACATGAAGTGAGGCCGGAAGCCCTCCTGCATGTCCTTCTGCGACCGGGCCGCGAGGTCCACATTCCGCTCGATGAAGTCCTTGAGCACGGTCATGTCCTTGCCCTCGGCCCTGGCGCGGCCCACGGCGTCGGCGACGAGCGGATTCATGGCGAGCAGGGCCGGCCTGACGGCTTCGAAGGGCTCGCCGGACGTGAGGCGGCTCTCGACCTGCCGGAGATGGCCGTAGAACCGGCGGATCTGCCCTGTGGTGATGCCGTGGGACTGGAGCGCCTCCGCGACGGATCGGGCGTGGTCAACGACCAGTTCGTCGCGCAGGTGCCCGGCGTCGGTGAAGTAGCCTTGCGAGAGGTATCCGGTCGGGAGGCCCGACTTCGGGCGGCTGTAGCCGCGCTGCTCGCGGTACTTCTGGTTGCACTCGTGGCACCGCTCGTACTTTGGGTTGTTCAACGGTTTGCCGCAATCGCGGCACTTGGGTTCGGCCATGGCTCCTCCCTCAGCCCTTCGCCATTCGTCCAGGCTGCCGTATCTGCGTTCCTTACTCACGTGAGCTGCTCCTGTTGAGAATCGCCAGACGCACCACGACGCCGAGCCGGTCCATGGCGGCCTGCCAGCCTGTACCCGGCGGTCCGGCGGTGATCTGGGCCAGATCCGACGCCCATGCGTGCACGTTGGGGAGCGCCTTGCGCTCGATGTTGCGCCCGATCTCGTAGGCCAGCATGGGCTGATAGCGAATCTGGGATGTGTCGCCCGCCCGGTAGCGCGCCCACATGCGGGCATAGGCAAGCATGTGATAGAGGAACGCCGACGAGGTCTTCGACGTGTCGAGCAGCTCGGCTCCCAGAGGCGTCGGTTCTCCTGAGGCTTGCCAGAGGGTTCGGTGGGCCGCCAGGGCCTGCTGCCAGCTCAGGGTCTGGCCGAAGATGCCGAGTCTGCACCTGCCCTCGCGCTTGGCCCGGTGCAGTTCTCGCTCGGCGAGTCCTACGGCGACGGACAGCGGTCTGCGCGACGTTGCGACGACGATGCCAGCCGAAATCGTGAGAGTATCGGTCGGGACGGGCGGCCCGGTATCGTAGCCGAGAAACGCGCGGAAGTCCTCGGCCACCTGCAGGGCGAGGCGCACGATGGCGTCATGCGGGCCGACGATCGTCATGTCGTCGCCGCCGGAGAAGACGACATAGCACAGGGGGTAGTGGGCGCGCACGGTCTTCTCCAGCCTTCCCGCGAAGAACTCCTCGAGCAGCTCGGAGAGATGGGCGATGCGTGCCGGATCATCGTATGCGGGATCGGCATCCCGGCAGAAGCCGAGGGCCATGCGCTCGCCGAGGCGATCGACG
The DNA here is from genome assembly GCA_012517255.1 of Chthonomonadales bacterium. GTDB lineage: Bacteria > Armatimonadota > Chthonomonadetes > Chthonomonadales > CAJBBX01 > JAAYVH01. The sequence goes on along the minus strand of JAAYVH010000006.1, from coordinate 2,355 downwards.
TCGGCCTTGAGGTAGGCCAGATAGGGCCGCCCCTGAGCGGATGCCGCTATGTGCTCGAAGGTCATGCGCTCGCCGCTCTGATCCAGCGGGACGTGACGGGCCACGAACCGGTAGGGTTCGCGGGTCGCCGGCTCGAAGCGCCAGCATTCGCGGCGTTCGGGCGGCGCTCCGTGACCGATATGAGCGGCCCATCCGAAGGCTCGCACGTCGGCCGTGGCAGCGCCGGAATCCGGAGCGTAGGAGACCCATTGCGCCCGGGTGAGATCGCGTCCTCGCCGTTCGTCGTCGAGGCACCAGGAGCACTTGCCGGCATCGGGCTCAGCCGGGAAGCGCCCGCACGCCCTGCATGGGCCGCTGTCGCCATAGTCGGCGAGACCGAGGAACGCGTCGGCACGCCAACCGGCGCCGCCAATGAGAGCGTCGGCCAGTCGCCGCGCCTTGTGGTAGCGCAGGTTCAGGTCGGCCCGCGTCAGCGCGTCGCCAAAACCACCAGCGCGCAGGTCCTCGGGCTTGATGATCTCGGTGGCGATGTTGACCGCCAGTTCGCCGTGGAGCATGCGCAGACACCACTCGGCCGCCTCGGAGCGAATGGCAGGAAGCGCGTTCCGGGTTGCATCGGTCCACGGAATGAGCATGTGGAACTTGCCGCCGGCGTTCAGGAGCGTGTTGTGGGGGCCCAATGCGAGACGATCCTGGATCGTTCGGGCCAGGAGCGCGCCAAGCTGGGCGATGAAGAATGATCGGGCGCGCAGGGAACGGGCGACGCCGCCCGCGCCGACCTCGGAGATTTCGAACAGATAGGGCTGGATTCCGGAGAAGTCCGCCACCAGCAGCGCAAGCCCATCATCGCCATGGTAGTGGCATACGGCAAGGGCCGACGCCATGCGGCGCGCGAGGATGAGAGGAATATCTGCGCGATCCTCGCTCAGCGCCAGGCAGCGCGCCCGGGACTGGGCCAGCGCAAGCGCCTCGGGCCACGCTGTGCGCGTCGCATCTATGCCGCAGGCATCCTGGCGCCACGCGGCGATCGCCTGCCTGGCATCGGAAGGCTGAGGGACCGGCAGCTCGCACGGCGTCGCCGCGACATATCGCAATGGCGGCGCCACGATGTCCTCCCACGCTCCCAGCGCAGGAAAAGGCGTCGTGAGCGATACGGCAGCGTCGAGCGGCGGTAGACCCATGACGTCCACGGCGCGCAGCCATGAGTCGCGCGCGCGCCCCTGGAGCGCCGAAGCGTCCATGTCCGGCGTGAGGGGTACGACGCTCAGGAGGTTCAGATCGGCGGAATGGTCAGCCACGGTTGGCACCTCGTGATACGGCTCAGCGCGTTGCGAGCCTTATTCTATGGGTCGCGGCGCGAGTTGTCAAGTCAGATTCGAGGGTCGCGTTTGCCCGAGCCCCATGGTGGTCTTCCGGCCCGTCCCACTGAAGAACGAGAAGCGCGCCAGAACCGCCAGCCATCTGCGCCCCGGCTCCGGCACACGGGCCAGATCATACTCGGCCACGCCCGTAAAGCCTGCGAAGACACCCTCGGAGACGCGGACGCGGCGGGTCCGCACCTCGTGACGACGGACCGTGACGCCTGTCACGTATTCGCCCAGCAGCGCCGCCTCGCCAAATCTCTGATCGGGTTCGCAGTGGGCGTTCCACGTCCGAACCCAGGACTGCCATACCAGCCGGGGGTCGGGCCACAGCACGTCTCGATCCTGCGACCTGAACGCCGTGGGACTGACAAACCGAACGATGAGGCGGCCTGGCGCGAGGGTCTGATCCATGAGCTCGGCATAGGCGCCGAATCCGGCCAGATGATGGGCCGATGGATGGGTGGCGAGCTCAGTGATGCGGTAGCGGTTGGGCCCGAGTCTCAGCGTCGTCGCCTCGTCGCGCAACAGGGAACCGACTATGGGCGCAAACAGCGAGTCGTCGAGGAGCGTCAGGCGGAGGGCCGGTCGGCGCTCACGGGTGCGCGAATCGGAGGCGGCTAGCATCCAGACGCTGAACGGCTTCCGCTCGTTGTCGGCGTGAAGCCGCTCGGAGAGGACCGGGTCAATGCCCCTGACGAGGTTCAGGAAGGCCGCGTGGGCGTGGGCGGCCTCTTCATGACCGAGAGCGCCGGGAGATCCGATTGGCTCCAGATAGGCGACGAGTGCGTAGGGCATGGGCGCTGATTGGCGAGCAGGCGTTAGATTTCCGGCGGCACCCTGGGCTCCGGCATGGCGGCCGATTCCTCCTCCCGTTGCCACCGCCCGCCAGGGGCAAGGGAATGTGGTGCGTCCTCGCGTTCCCGAGGTCCAAGGACCTCGGCTATCATCCACCGTCGCTCCGCGACGAACGTGGGGCATGTTGTCGTCGCGG
>JAAYVH010000295.1 GCA_012517255.1 Chthonomonadales bacterium | reverse complement strand
TACACGATCCGTATCGTCGGACCCGGAGCATGCGATGTGCGCATCACCGGCGTGAACGCCATCCACGGCTCCCAGAGCGACGAGGTCGCGGAAGCGATCGCAGGCTGCAGTGTCGCCTGCACTGCGGTCGGAGCCAACGCATTGAAGTACATTGCCCCGAATCTGGCAGCCGGCCTTGTCCGCCGTCATGCGCGAGGAGCTCCACCCCTCAATGTGCTCGTGTGCGAGAACCTGCACGATGCTGGAGGTGTCCTGCGCGACCTGGTGGCGAAGCATCTGCCAGCAGATGTGCGCGACGCTTGCCTGTCCCGGACGGGGTTCGTCCAGGCGGTTGTCAGCCGCATGGTGCCCATTCAAACGCCCGACCCCGACGAGCCACTGACGGTTCGGGTCGAAGCCTACAAGCGCCTCCCCGTAGACGGCGCCGCCGTTGTGGGTGAGCTTCCTCCCATCGTGGGCGTCGAACCCGTGCCCAACTTCCTTGCTCACGAGTCGCGCAAGCTCTTCACCCACAACTGCGGTCATGCAGCCCTCGGCTATCTCGGCTGGCTCGCAGGCATCGAGTTCGGCTATCAGGCCCTATCGGCGCACGAGGTGCGGCCGGTCCTCGACGGAGCGCTCGCCGAAACGGGGCAAGCGCTGATCCGGCGCTACGGGTTCGATCCACAGGAACACCGAGCTCATGTGGAGGATCTTCTGACACGATTCGCCAATGTGGAGCTGGGTGACACGTGCTTCCGTCTGGCTCGTGACCCCATCCGCAAGCTGGCGCCGCATGATCGGCTCGTCGGGGCGGCCAGACTGTGCGAGGAGTGCGGCATCCGGCCCTCACACCTCGCGCGCATCATCGCCGCGGCGCTGTGCTTCGATGCACAGGACGATCCGTCGGCAGTGGAGCTTCAGCGTCGAATCTCGGATGAAGGACTGGAAGCCGTGCTCAGCAGCGTGTGCGGCATCGAACCGATAGAAGAGCTCGCCGCATCCGTCAGCTCCGCGTACAGAGCACTCAAGGGAGAAAGACGACCATGAACGTGATGCTCACGGAAATCCATGAGCAACCCGACTGGGTAGAGCGCGCCGTGCAGATGGAGCACGAGAAGGCGGCTGAGCTCGCCTCGGAGGTCCGCGACCGCGGCATTCGGTTCGTTGTCATTGCGGCTCGCGGAACCAGCGACAACGCAGCAACCTATGCCAAGTACTTGCTCGAAATCGTCGCCGGCATGCCGGCTGCGCTGGCGGCACCGTCCGTCTTTACCCTCTACGATGCTCGGCTCGACCTGTCGAACACGCTCGTCCTCGGCATTTCGCAGTCCGGCCAGGGCGCAGACATCGTCCAGTACCTCTCATCGGCCCGAGCCGCCGGTGCCCTCACCGCTTGTATCACCAACAGCACGGACTCCGCGATCACCAGGGTTAGCGACCATGTCCTGCTGTGCCATGCGGGCGAGGAACGGGCTGTGGCGGCAACCAAGACGTACACCACGGCGCTGGCGGTTGTCGCTTTGCTGACGGCAGAGCTCGCCAACCGCCGTGACCTGGCTGAGGGGCTCCGCAGGACCCCTGACCTGATGCGACAGGCGCTCGAGCTCGGTCCGACCATCGAACACGCGGTCGAGCGCTACCGATACATACAGGAGTGCGCGGTCCTCGCGCGCGGCATCAACCAGGCAACGGCTCTCGAGACCGCCCTCAAGATCATGGAAACCTGCTACGTGGTCGCCAAGCCCTACTCGGGGGCCGACTTCCTGCATGGACCGATCGCCATGGTCTCGGCGGGCTTCCCATGCTTCATCTACGCTCCTGATGGCAAGGCCTATGCGTCGCAGCTGGAGCTCGCGCTCAAGGTACGCGACCGCAAGGGCGAGATCATCGCCATCGCGCGCGCACCCGAGTTCCTCGAGCTCGGAACTACACGCATACCCGTCGCCGTCGAAGTAGAAGAGCTGCTCAGCCCGCTGGTGTATGCGATTCCCGGGCAGTTGTTGGCGTGCCATCTTGCACGCGCACGGGGCGAGGATCCCGATAGTCCGCGCGGCCTAACCAAAGTAACCATCACACGATAAGAAAGACCTGGCATGATTAACCGCGACCGTCTGGTCGAGACCTTTCTGACACTTTGCCGCATGAATACGCCCGCACGGGCCGAGGCGCCCGTTGCCGACTACCTTCAGGCGCGCCTGGAAGCGATCGGCATGCGCTGCGTGCGTGACGCAGCCGCATCGGTGACGGGCAGCAACACCGGCAACCTGATCGCGACCTTGCCGGCAACCGCTGCCGGTGCGCATACCATCTTCTTCGCCGCGCACATGGATACTGTGGAGCCTAATCCGAACGTCCAGATCATCGTCGAAGACGATCTGATCAGGACCGACGGCTCGACGATTCTGGGGGCGGACGACCGGGCCGGCATTGCCCCGCTCGTGGAAGCTCTCGAGACCATCGTGGAGCAAGGCATACCCCACGGGACCATCCAGGCCGTTTTCACGGTGTGCGAAGAGGTGGGGCTGCTGGGAGCCAAGGCTCTCGACCGCTCGTTGATCGAGGCGCCGTTCGGATACGTGCTCGACAGTTCGCCTCCGGTAGGAGCTGTTGTCAGCGCGGCCCCATCGCAAGATAGCTTCACGGTGACGATCACCGGCAAGCCTGCTCACGCAGGCGCAGAGCCTGAGAAAGGCATCTCGGCCATTCAGGTGGCCGCCCACGCCATCGAGCGGATGCGTCTGGGCCGCATCGACCCGGAGACCACCGCCAACATCGGCGTCATCTCAGGCGGCGAAGCCACGAATATCGTATGCCCACGGGTCACCATGGCCGCCGAAGCCCGAAGCCGGGATCCGCGCAAGCTGGCCGTCCAGGTGCAGCATATGGTGGATACCTGGCAGGCGTCTGCCAGCGCGTTCGGGGCTTCTGTGGACGTGCAGATCGAGCATCAGTACGACGCCTACAGGTTCGCGGAAGACGATCCCGTGGTCGCTCTGGCGCTTGCTGCCGCCCGCAAGGTCGGACTGCCCGCGACCATGAAGGAAGCCGGCGGCGGCAGCGATGCCAACGTGTTCAATGCCATGGGCCTGCCCACCTGCGTTCTCGGCACGGCAATGACCGGCGTCCACACGCATGAGGAGCGCGCGCTCATCAGCGACCTCTGCGCTACGGCAGAGCTCGTGGTAGCCATCGTGGCGGAGGGAGCAGCTCGGCAACGATGATGGCTCGCATCACGGGCACAGTCGAAGCCATCCGCATCGAGCGGCCCGGCTGCCAGGAGATCACGGTTCGGGTTGGCGACACGACGCGTCCGGCCATGGTCTTCCCGGCGCTCACCGGCCCCGTGGAGGTTGGGAGCCGCGTGGGCCTGAACACGTGGGCGATCGAACTCGGGCTGGGCACGGGGGGCGTTGACTTCGTCGCATGGGTGGAAGCTGCGCCAACCGAAGCCCTGCCTCCGGGCCATGTCATGAAACTGCGCTATACCCCCAGCCAGATTCCGGTGCTGGCCGCCGAAGCGCCCGAGAGCCCGGATCATAGCACGCTGGAGGCCTTCGCCGGACTGGACGCCACTCCCGTCGTCTGCGCCGAGCTGCTCAGTCAGGTTCCGGCCGTCGCGGCCGCGGCCAAGTGGGAGACGCGCGGCGAAGCGCGCATCGTCCATGTCATGACCGACGGCGCTGCGCTGCCCCTCGGCTTCAGTCGGCTCATGCCGGAGATGCGAGCGGCTGGTCTGCTCGACGCAGTCGTTACGGCAGGGCAGGCATTCGGCGGGGACTTTGAGGCTGTCAACCTCTATTCCGGGCTTGCCGTGGCTCGTGTCGTCGCACAGGCTGACATCATCATCGTCTCGCAAGGACCGGGCAACACGGGTACCGGCACTCCGTTGGGTTTCTCTGGCATCGATCAGGGCGTGGCGCTCAACGCTGCCACTTCGCTGGACGGTACCCCGATCGCCGTCGCGCGGCTAAGCTTCGCCGATCCCCGGCCTCGCCATGTCGGGCTAAGCCATCATACGCTGACAGTGCTCCAGCGCATAGCCCTGTGTTCGGCCCTTGTCCCGCTTCCGAGACTGCCGCAGGCTCAGGCGGCCAGCTTGCGTCGCACGCTGGATGAGATCGGCCTTCTGCGGAGGCATGAGTTCATGACGGTTCTCGCTGAGCCGGGTCTCGAAGCGCTGGAGGATAGCGGCGTCGAAGTGACCACGATGGGTCGCTCGGTCGAGCAAGAGCGTCCCTTCTTTCTTGCCGCGGCTGCAGCGGGTTTGGTTGCCGGGCAATGGTTCACGGGCACGAAAGACAACTGGACGCCGGTCAGACCGCGGCTGCGCTGGGCGTCACCGTCGGCAAGCGCTAGCCTGTCTACACGCGACGACGCCGGTGGATCGTGCCCGGAATGCGGCGCGCCCAGCGACCAGACCGCCGAACCTCAGGGGGATCCGACATGACCGAGTCCGTAAGGTCCGAGCGCGTGTACGAGGGTCGTTTCATCGCGCTGCGTGTGGACACGATCACGCTGTCGGACGGCGCCACGGCTCGCCGAGACGTGCTCGAGCACCCGGGAGCCGTCGCCATCGTGCCGATCGCGGACAACGGCGAGGTCGTGCTTGTCACCCAGTACAGGCACGCCGTTGGGGAATGGCTGCTCGAGATACCGGCCGGAACTCTCGAGCAAGGCGAGGACCCCGACTGGTGCGCCGCCCGCGAGCTCGAGGAGGAAACGGGCTACACCGCCTCCCGAATGCGCCGCCTGTTTTCCATGTACATGGCCCCGGGCTACTGCACCGAGCTCCTCCACGTCTACGTTGCAGAGGGCCTCGCGCAGGGGCAGTCGCATCCCGATGACGACGAGCGGATCGAAGTGACGCGCATTCCTCTGACCGATATTCCGGACATGATCCAGAACGGCCGCATTCGCGACGCGAAGACGATCGCGGCGCTCATGACGATCGTGCGCTGAGCCGGCGCAACATCCTGACTTGCGGAACCTACCTCGCTCCAGAAGGGACCCAGAGGTTGTTGCCCTCGTCGCTCTCGGCGATGGCGTCGCTCGGGTCCGCCATCCAGCATAGGCCCGACTCGGGCACTGCATAACGCCCGCCCGGCGCCAGACCGGTCACGGTTACAGTCTTCGCCCCCGACGCACCGGTCAGGCGGTTGAGAGGCACCGTGAACTCGCGTCCGCGTTCGATCCTGCCGTCCATGCGGAGGCCTACCTCGCGAGTGAAGGTCAGCCGCGCGACGCATAATCGCTGCGGCGTCAGCGTGACGTACACTCCCAGCCCTCGTCCGCCTGTGATGGTGTCCGTGAACTCCATGGTGCCGGCGCCGTTGTGTCGAAACGAACCTCCGTTGGAGAGCAGCGCATAGTCGGGCTCAGGCTCGTAGGCCGTCTGGCCGGTCACGCTCACCGAACCTGCCAGCGGAGCGCCGCGCCACGAAACGAACAGCGTAGCCCGGCGGTCGGACCAGCGTCGTAACCACACCTGACCGTCGGCTCCCGCCGGCAGCGGGTATTCGGGCTTCCATGCCGGCCGAACGAACCCGTAGTCGGTCCGATGGCCTTGCAGCACGACCTTCGCCACGGCAGCGGACCCGGCATTGCGCACGTACAGCTTGCCGTCGGCGCCAAGCGCCCACGCAAGATCCGGCGCCGCTCGCCTGCGGACCCAGATCGGCGAGCTCCAGGCCCGGTGCCCGTCCACCTGGAGGACCTCCACCATGTAGGGGGTCACTTCCGCCTGCGGCGCGGGCAGATCGAACTGCGTGCGGACGTCGCGCCGGTTGGCAAAGCGCGCCTGTGTGAGCACCCGGTCGCCGTTGAACAGCGAGACGGCAGCAATGGGGCCCGTACCTGATGCCTCGACCGTGGCGACAGCGGGGCCATCGATCAGCGCCGTTCCGCCCATGCCTGTGCCGCCTATCGTGAACGACAGCGCGATACGCTCGCCAGTCGTCGCGTACACGTCCCGCTTTCTGTAGGCATCGAGCACGCCCTTGCGCGATAGCGAGGAAGCGCGCACAGCCGTGAGGCCCGGCATGAACCGATGGCGCGGCGCGATCCCAGCCGCAAAGCGGCGACCCGGCCAGCCTGTCACGGTTCCCGAGTCCCCCACCAGCCCCAGGCGCAGTCCACGTCCGATCACGCGAAAGAGCGACTTCGCGACAGGCGAGCGAACGCCTCCGAACAGCGGATCGTACGGCCCGGGTCCCGGAAACGCCATACCCCGATCAGAGTAGCACTCCAGAACCGGGGCCGGCGACGCCCCTGACCGGCCTGAAGTGACCGACAGAGAGCTGTAGGGCAGATAGGCGGCATTGGCGTGGTGGATGATCAGAGGCTCGGACTTGCTGAGAGCCGCATACAGCTCGAACGGAAAGTCCAGACGTGACGGCGGGATGATCCTGGCGAAACCGCTCTGCGGAGCATCGGAGGTGTAGACCGCGTGAGCGCTGGCCGATGACGTTTCGGAGAGATAGCCGGCGATGGCCACGAACTCGCCTGCACGGTCATGTTTGCCGGCTGCGCCGAGTACCGCGCGCTCGACGTCGTCCGCAGTTAACTGCTTGCCATAGCGCGCCGGATGAAGGCCCGGCGCACGCCACGCCGCTCGCTCAGCCGTGGAAGGGAGGTTCTCCGTAAGGGCGGCAAAGTCGAGGCCGGCTACCTCCCGCGCGTAGCGAAAGTAGCTGTCTGCGCCTTCTCCCCATCCGCCGGTGTAGCCTGCCCGGCCATGGAGCACGCCCCAATAGATAGGGCGCGAGACGTCGGCTCGCGCGACGATGGGGTTGGACTCATCGGGCATGCGGGAGGCATCTGCAGGACTCGCCGCTAGACGTGCCCCGATGCGATAGATGCCCGCCCTGGCGACACGCACGCCGGGGATGACCCGGCACGATGCATCGGCAGGCGCGAAGCGCACCGTTTCGGGTATGCCGCTCATGCCTGACGGCGCGCTCAGGCGCACTGAGCCCACAAACGGCGGATCGGCCCGCGAGTCGAACCGGTCGGTCACGGCGATCCGCACGCTGAAGGGCTTCCCTATGGCAACCATGGTGGGAGCCGTGATCCGCACGGCAGCCGCCTCTGCCGGTCGAATGTCCACACGGGGCAGCGCACGCCACCATCCCCGCTCGCTCCAGCTCATGCCGTCCTTGTCATCTGCCGATGCGTGGTATCGGACATCCCAGGCAAGATCGTTGACGGGCACCGGGTTCACGATCGCGGCCATGCGCCCATCGAGCTGCCGGTTTCCGTACCGAAGCGTGACCACTCCGCCCGCCGGCACCTCATCGGCGAACGTCACGCGCGCCTTGAGGGCGCCTTCCTCGGTCACGCCTGCGACAGCCACCGTGGCCTTTGGCTCGCCCGTCGCATCCGGATCCGGCACCAACCCCTCGCTCGTCGTGCCGGCCTGCAACTGGGTGACGCTGATCGGCTGCACCTCCATGCTGAAGGAGCTGCCCGGCGGCAGGGGTTGATCGCCGTTGCGGTAGCGGATCCGAATGTCGCAGGTGTCTCCCGAGACCAGCTTTCGCGGCAACACCTCCCAGATGCCGGTGGGTTGGTCACCCTGTCCGCCAGCACTGGAGAGCCATCCGATCACCGCCGCCGCGCAGATCGCTACCGTGGCATTCCTCACCCTGCTTCCCTCCTCGGCGTAACCGCTAGCCCCGCCCGGTTCGTATCAAGAGTACGGAGCGCCAACCTGTGAAACGTGCGTTCACGCTCATCGAGCTGCTCGTCGTCGTCGCCATCATCGCTATCCTGGCTGGCATTCTTTTGCCGGTCTTCTGGTCCGCACGCGCCGCGGCACGCCGCACGTCGTGCATCTCGAACCTGCGCCAGCTCGGCATGGCATCGCGCATGTACTATCAGGACTACGAACAGTACCCGTTCAGGCTGTCGGCGTGCAACGAAACCTACGTGCGCAACGGAACGGTGTTCGTCTGCCCCAGTGACGCAGAGCGGGGCCACCATCCCGGTAACGAGCGCCTTGAGGGCGATGCCTACCTCTCAACCGGCGTGAGCTACGACTACATTCCGCGGTGGGCCCGCGCTCAGGAACTCGAGTGGTGGCAGCCGGCGCCCGAGTTCGGACCGGGCAAATGGGATGAGCTGACGCCGCTGGCTGCATGCCACTGGCACTGGGCGCGAGCCTTCCACGCAGACTGGTGGGACAACGCACCCAGCGCGCGCGGATGGGTGCTCCTCCTCACTGCGGGCGCCTCGGTCAGGAAGATTCGCGTGGAGTCGCCGGTCGAGCAGTTCACGCCCGAGGAATACCGTTAGGCGGTTCCCGACCCGCTCTGCTGAGCTGCGCGCTCCTCCAATCGTCGCACGGTCCTGATGGCCGCGCGCCGGCGTTCGAGCGCCTGAGCGACTTTCATGACGAGGACCTCATAGGTGTCCACGCCGGGCACGTTCTTTTCGAGGTAGTCGAAGGCCCCGCGCCGCATAGACTCGACGGCGTTCGAGACGTTGCCGTAGGCTGTCAGCACGATGACCTCCGTGAAGAGATCGCGTGCGACGGCATGGCGAAGCACCTCGAGTCCGCTGTCCGCCTCCTCCATGCACATATCGGTGACCACGGCATCAAACGGCTCCTCCGACATGCGGATCTTGTTGGCAGCATCCTCGGCGCTGTCGGCGGTCACGACCGTGTAGCCCTCGCGCACCAGTCTCCTTTTCAGCGAAGCGCGGACCTCATCCTCATCATCCACCACCAGTATCAATGCCATGCACTCACTCCCTGTCCGTTTCGTGCGTTCCGTGCTCCATAGGCAGGCACACGACGAACCGCGCTCCCTGCCCCTGCGTGCCGATCTCCCGGACGGTGCCCTGATGGGCTTCCACGATCCCCTTTACGATGCTCAGGCCCAGCCCCATGCCTTTGGCGCGAGTCGTATGGAATGGCTGGAAGACGCGCTCCTTCTGATCGGGCGCAATACCGGGTCCGGCGTCGGCAAACTCGATCGCCACATGCTGCCGCGACTGTCCCAGGCCCAGACCCAGCATGGCTTCCGGCGACATGATGCAGGTACTGACTTCGAGCGCGCCTCCGTCGGGTTGGAAGCTTAGCGAGTTCTCGATGATCTCGCCAAACGCTCGTTTGAGCTTTCGGGCATCGCAGCGCAGCAAGGGTAGATCGGGCGCGAGCTGCAGCGTGAGCTTGACCGGAGATCGCCGCGGGAAGATCTCCTCCACGGTCTCGCGCAGCAACGCGTTGACATCGCAGGGCGCCAGGCTGATCTGGGTCGCCACCACGAAGTCGCGGAACTCGCGCAGGATCTCCTCCAGCCGCTCAACCCCCCTCGCCATACTGTGAGACAGCTCCTGTATCTCGTCCCTGATCTCTTCGCAGGGCTTCTGGGAAAGGAGATACGCGAGTTCGTTGAGATCGCCCTTGAGCGCGAAGGTCCTGTTGCCGATCATGTGAGCGGCTCGTGCCGAGAGCTCGCCCCAGGCTGCCATTCGTTCGGCCGTGATGAGGCGCTCATAGGAACGCACATTCTCGATCGCCGCCCCAAGCTGCCGGCCAATGGTGTTCAGTACGCGCTCTTCGCCCTCGCTGAACGCGTTGGAGAACCAGGCCGTCGGGCTCTTGCGCCGCACGACTCTGAGCACGCCGAGAACGCGCTTCCGGCCGACGATCGGCACCGCCAGAAGTGCGCCGATGTCCTCCTCCGGAAACTCCAGACACAGCCCCTTCCAACGCGGGTCACGCTGCGGCTCGGCGAGACGAACCGAGACGCCATGCTCGGCAACCCAGCCGGTGATGCCCTCGCCAACCCTGTACGGCGTCTCGCCTCGACGATTCGCGAGGCTCCCGCCGGAAGCCGTCAGCACCAGGTACTCGTTGGCGTCGTCGGCCAGGAAGACGGTGCAATCCTCGAAGCGGAGCATGTCGGCAGCGACAGTCAACACCTTCTGCATCAAGGTGTCTATGTCGAGCGTCGTCGTCAGGTTGTTGCCGATCTCGATCAAGGCGCTTTCGCGCGCCCGGAACCCCTGGACGCGCAGCGCCGCAGCCGTAGCATGGGCCACCGCTACCAACCGGTGTTCATGCTCCTCCGTGAAACGATGCGAAAGGGCGCTCTCAACGTTGATCACGCCAACGGATTGGCCCGAGGTGCCGCAGATCGGCACGGCAATCTCGCTGAGCACATCGCGGAAGTACGGCAGATAGTAGGGGTCACCCGTGACGTCGCCGGTGCGGTAGGGCTTCGCCGTCATCACGACGTGGCCCGTGATGCCCCGCTCGCTCTCCTTGGCAAGAGATAGCCGCAGGCGCGCTGTCTCCGGTGTCCACCCGAGACCGGCCGTCTTCACCACCACGAGGTCGCCGGTGCTCTGCTCAACGAGCGCTAAGAAGGCGCGGTCTCCGCCGACGGCCCGCATACCGAGCTCAAGCGCCTCCTGCAGGAACGCCTCCTCACCACCCGAGCGAACGGCGCCGGAGAACAGCTCGTTGAGCTCGCATAGGAAAATGCTGGTCTCGCAGCCGCCGTCAGAATCGCACGCACGTGTTTGCACGGGCGGATTATACCTGTGCCGCGAGGAGGCGGCGGCCCCGGGGAGAGGCCCAACACGCACGACGGGCACGTCAGGCATGAGCTCGACGTGCCCGTCCGGTCTTGCAGTCCTCTACGGCCGATGGGACTACAGCGGAGGCTGTCCTCCCGGTCCGCCGGCGCCGCCCGGACGATTTCCGCCCCGACGCCCCGCGCCAAAGCCCATCTCGGGGAACTTGAATGGCTTGCCGGTCATCTGTGCCCACTTGGCCTTCTGCTGGGCATTGAGGACGTTGAGCATCGCCGCCTGCGCCTTCTCCTGCGCCTCGCGCAACTGCTGCATGCGCTGCTGGCGCTCCTCGGGCGTCATCTGCTGGAAGCCGCCGCCCTGACCGCGCTGGAACATCTGGCGCATCTGAGCCATCTGATCCTGCTGGATCTGCTGCATCTTCTGCCGCTGCTCTTCGGTGATCCCCAGTTCCTTGGCTACGCTCGGACGCATGAGAGCCATGGCTCCCTGCCGCTGAAGCGAGAGCTCCTTGTAGCGCTTGAGCTGGGTCTGATCCAGGATGCCAGCCACCGCCTTATCCTGAAGCTCTTCGCCTTTGGCCATCAGCTTCTCGCGCTCTTCCTGGCTCATCTGCTGGAAGCCGCCGGCTCCCTGCATAAGCTCACGCATGGACTCTTGCAGAGCTTGCTGAGCTCCGTCCAGCTTGGCGATCTGCGGCTGGGTCATCTTGAGCTCCTGCTGGACCTCGGGGATCCTCAGAAGACCGAGGCCGCCCCCCATCATGCCCATTCTGCCGCCCATCATGCCGCCCTGGCGTCCGCCTGGGCCGCCCGGGCCGCCGGGGCCTTGCGCGAAGGCCATGCTGGTTGAAGCCATGACAAGAGCCGCCGCGCCAAGCACAACGAGTGTACGTCGCATTTTCTTGCCTCCTTGCGGTTCTGGGTGCGATATGGTTGCCGGCCACTGGCGCGCACCCGCCGAGTAGCCGCAGTACTCTGTCAGCTTTGACGGCATCGCGCAGCATCGGTAACAAGGAACTGCCCGGCTGCGCAGCGAACACTTCGTCGGACATCGTGAAGGGAGACAGCCATGCGACTAGCGCGGGAGCGTATAGCATACTCGTCCAGCTTCGAAGGGCACGCTGCGCCCGAGGGCTTCATACTCCTCGACCTCAAGGGGCTGGACCTTGAAGGCGTCACCACGCTGGTCCTGGACGGCGAGCACATCCGCCTCGCGAGAGAACAGGGCCAGCGCCGTCAGGAAGCGGCTCAGCAGCTGCGCATGCTCCTCGACGACAACTCACTATCAGAGGAAACAGAATGACCGACACCACACCGGCGCCGATTCGATCGGCAGTCATCGGCTACGGCGGAGCCTTCAACATGGGGCGCGGCCACGCCAACTGGATGAACGAAGCAGGTATGCAGACGATCGCGGCCTGCGACATTGACCCGACGCGTATGCTTGCCGCGCAGCAGGACTTCCCCGGCATCCGCACCTATACGGACATGGCGGACCTGCTGCGCGACGAGGATGTGGATCTCTGCGTCGTCATCCTGCCGCACAACGCTCATGCCGAGGCCGCGATTCGATGCGCGGACGCCGGCAAGCACGTGATCGTCGAGAAGCCCATGTGCCTCACGGTCGCCGAGGCCGACGCCATGATCGAGGCGGCCAAGCGCAACAACGTCATGCTCTCGGTGTTCCACAACCGGCGGCACGACGGGGACTTCCTGGCCATCAAGGAGACCATCGAGCGGGGCGTCATCGGCGACGTGTTCCACGTCGAGGCGTACGGCGGCGGCTATGGCCACCCCGGCACCTGGTGGCGGGCGAATAAGGCCATCTCCGGCGGAGCCATGTACGACTGGGGTGCGCACTTCATGGACTGGATCCTGAACCTCATCCCGGCCAAGATGCTCAGCGTGGACGGCTATTTCCAGAAGCGCGTCTGGCACGACGTTACCAACGAGGACCATAGCCACGCGGTTGTCCGCTTTGACAATGACGCCGTGGCGGAGCTTACCATCAGCAGCCTCAGCCGCGCCCCGAAACCTCGATGGCGCATTCTGGGCACAAAGGGTGCGATCGTAGACGAGGGCCGCGATCCGTTCACGGTCTTCGTAGAGCATGAGGGCTATCCGGCCACCGTGCATGTGCCCTACAAGAAGACCAACTGGCAAGCGTACTATGCCAACATCGTAGCCCATCTCCGAGACGGGGCCGAGCTAGACGTGAAGCCTGAGCAAGCCCGCCGCACGATCGCTGTATTCGAAGCAGCGGAACAATCGTCCAAAGAGAAACGAACCGTGACGCCCGCCTATCCGTGACCCGCTTGCGGAGTTTCCGAAGCGCGGGTCGGTCTCGAGGAGAGAACGCCATGCGTAATCCGCTACGGCTGCTGACGGTGATCGTCCTGGGTTTGGGGCTCTATGGCTGCAGGCAGGCAACGGACGAAACCGAGGCCGCTTCGGCACCGGCTGAAGCTCCCATGGCGATGGAGATGGCTGCGCCGGGCGCGGATGGCGCTATGATGAAGCAAGCCGCGGCGCGCGGAGCCGAGGCCGACGTCGCCGTTGCGTCTGGCCTCGATGCCCTCGCCCAGAGCAGCGCGCAGCGCCAGATCATCCGTTCGGGCGTGGTGACCATCGAGGCAGCCGACGCCCGCAAAGCGGCCCAGACGCTGACTGAGACGGTCACGAAACTCGGCGGCTTCATCGGCAACTCCAGCGAAGATGTGAATGAGCTCGGAGGCCGGACCGTGACCATCGAGGCTCGCGTTCCGGCCGCACGCTACGACGAGCTCATGCGGAGCCTCGACAAGCTCGGGACCGTCCTGTCGCGCAACGTGAACGCCCAGGATGTGACCGAGGAGTATGTGGACGTCGAGGCCAAGCTGCGCAATCTGAAACGCACCGAGGCACGCCTGCTCGATCACCTCAGCCGCTCAGGCAAACTCAGCGACACCCTCCTCGTTGAGCGTGAGCTCACGCGCGTCCGTGAGCAGGTGGAGCAGTACGAAGGCCGCATGCGTTACCTGAAGCATAACGTCGCGTTCTCGTCGGCGTCCGTCACCATCCGCGACCGAGCAAGGAAGGAGCCGCTCGTGCCGCCGGAATCCTACAGCACAGGGCAGGTGGCCTCGTCAGCGGTGCGGGCTCTGGTGGACTTCGGCCGCTCCATATGGACTATGGTTGTCTGGTTTGCCGTGTGGTCGCCCGTCTGGCTTCCGGGCCTTCTCTTCTTGCTCTACCTCAGCCGACGGACACGCCGCAGGAAACCCCATCAGCCCGGGTCAGCGCCCTGAGACGCGAATGCTCCAGTAGACAAGATCCACGCCCGGATCCAGATCGGACGGGTAGGTGTCCCCCGTCGGCTCGTAGGACTGGTCTCCGGGCACGGTCGAGCTCTCATAGAGCCGGTTCTGGGTCGTATCAATAGTAAGGTAGCGGTTAAACGACCCGGAGCCCAGCCTCTGATCGCCGAAGGCATCCACGTACTTGCGTGGGTCGGGGACGATGGGATCGGTAGGCGTGGTGGTGGTGGCCAGAATGTTCACCTGCAGATACTGCGGAAGCTGACCGTCATTGGGGTCGGGCTCGCCCGATGCGGGCTGCAGGCGACTCAGATCGAGCTCGAAGCGAAGCACAGCCGTCCCGGGCGTCGCTTCGGCGTACTCCGGCTCACCGCGAGAAGCGTAGATGTTCCGATTGGGATCGCCATTGATGCCATCGGGCAAGTGATAGAGCCCGAAACCCGACGCTGTGGGCTGGCGCTGGTTGCGGCTATACTCAACAAAGTCGGTGAACCCCGCTGTCGCGGCGTTTTGCCCCGTCGCGAACCCGTTGAGATAGGGCGGCACGATGACGGGGATTGGCCCGTTCTGGCCTGATGCGTCCGCCGCATTGCGGATCAACAGATAGTAGTGATACGTGTCGTTCACGGGCCCGCTGAACCGCATGGTCACGGCAAGGCGCACGCCCGCGGCAGGCCCCTGAGGCGCGCGTGCACAGCCCGCGTTGGTGAGCAGGAATCCGACGCCGCCCCATAGAAACGCAGTGCAGGCTGCTGTTCGGCCGAGTCGGCACGCCCAGACGGTTGGCAGGGAGTGAGGTTTCATGAGTTCATCCGGTCCCGATAGCGCTGTCCATGCGCCGTTGGACGAAGGCGCCCAGTCTGTGCCGAGTATAACCGAGACACCCGCGATGCCGCAACGCAAGATGCTGTGGCCGGTGGTGATCCTCTCGGCGATCCTGGCCACGCTGGCATTTCCGCCCGCCAACCTGGCATGGATCGCGTGGTTCGCCTATGCGCCGTTGTTCTGGGCCGTGACCCGCACCCAACGGCCGCGCGGCGCATTCGGCCTGGGCTGGCTGTTCGGCGTCCTCCACTTCGGGGCCCTGACCCCCTGGATCGGCGTGACGGTCGCGAACTGGTCTGGCACGCAGCTGGGCTGGATCGCGTGGGCGCTGTTGGCCATCATCCAGGGCCTCTGGTTCGGCCTGTTCGGATGGCTCGCATGGCGCGTGGCCCGCGGTACGGCAGGCGACGGCCGCATTCTAGCCCTTGCCTTTGCGTGGGTTTGTGTGGAGTGGCTGCGAGGGCTCGGGGGCCTGGCCATGCCGTGGGGCCTCGCGGGCTATACGCAGTACCGATCGCTCGTAACCATACAGATTGCAGAGATCACCGGCGTCTACGGCGTGAGCTTCCTCATCGCCGTAGTCAACGCCAGTCTCGCATCCGCGCTGTCGCGTACTCAACTTGGCGATGATCGGAAGCGCCGACGCTCGGCGATAGCCATCGGAGGCGTCACGGCCGATGTTGGCGTCCTCGTCATGCCGTGCCTGTTCTATGCTGGCGCGCTGACCTACGGGCTGATGACTGTAGGCTTGCCCTGGCAGGGGAGGCCCGTCATGGTGGCCGCGGTGCAGCCGAACTTCCAGTCCACCGGTGAAGCGCTTCCTCAGGCCGATGCCATGGCGCGCTTGGGCGCCGCGACGCAGGGTTTGCTCGAGAAGGCACCCTCGCTGACCGTATGGCCTGAGGGCGCTGCGCCGGCCGATGCGGTGAACGACCGGCAGGTGCAGACGGCTTTCTGGAGCTTCGCAAGGGCGACTACCGGCCACCACCTCGTCGGAACACGCTACTTCGATGAGTCGGGCAAGGAGCGCAACTCCGCTGCGCTCTTCTCGCCCGATGTCGGCCTCGTGTCGCGCTACGACAAGGAGCGCCTCGTGCCGTTCGGCGAGTGGATACCGGCGCGCCCGCTCTTTACGCCGGTTCGTGAGCTGTTCCGGATCCCCGAAGAGGACCTCGTTGCCGGCCATGATCAGCCGCCCATGGAAGCCGGCGACATGAAGCTCGGCGTGCTCATCTGCTACGAGTCGGCATTCCCGGGCATGAGTCGGAACCGCGTGCGCCAGGGAGCTGACCTGCTGGTGTCCATTACCAACGACGGCTGGGCCGGCAAGTCGGCTTCGCTGGCCCAGCACTTCGCCATGACCACGTTCCGCGCCGTGGAGACCCGGCGTTTCGTCTGCGCCGCGGGCCTCACCGGCATCAGCGCGCTCATCGCTCCCAACGGCGCGGGGGGCGTCGCTCCCCCCTACCAGCCGGCGGTTGTCTGCGACCTCATCTACCTTCGGAGCGGACAGACGCCCTTTGTGCGATGGGGTGACTGGCTCCCGATCCTGGGCGCCATAGTCGTGCTATACGCGTTTCGACGGGGCATGCAACCAGAATAGCGGCCACCGAGCGGCGCAGGTATACTGCATAGGATTCCCACCAAGGAAAGGGCGGGCGGGTTGATTCGCCTTCGCCCCCTGCCCCCAATGACCTGCGCATGGAGAAAGCTCACGTGGATCGTATCTGTGTCCGGGGCCAGACGCCGCTTCGCGGACGCGTAACCGTCAGTGGCAGCAAGAACGCCGCGCTCGCGATTATGGCGGCCTCCCTTCTGGTTGATGGCAAGGTGACGCTGCACAACGTCCCGCGCATAGGTGACGTCCACACCATGATGGAGCTGCTCACCGACCTTGGCGCGACAGCGCAGTTCACCGATCAGACCACGGTTACCATAGACGCTAGTCAGGTCCTGTCGCTCGAGGCGCCCTATGAAGTCGTTCGTAAGATGCGGGCTTCGTTCAACGTTATGGGACCGCTCCTCACACGCCTCGGCTTCGCCCGCGTTCCCGTTCCGGGCGGCTGCGACATCGGCGCCCGGCCCGTGAACTTTCACATTGAGGGTTTGAAGAAGCTGGGCGCGAGCCTCCACTCGGAACACGGTATCTACACTGCCGAGGCGCGCAGGCTGGTCGGAGCCAACATCTATATGGACTTCCAGAGTGCGGGCGCCACGCAGCACCTCATGACCGCAGCGGCCCTTGCCGACGGGGTGACGGTCATCGAGAACTGCGCGGCAGAGCCGGAAGTGGTGGACCTGGCCAGCTTCCTGAACAGCCTGGGCGCGCAAATCGAGGGGGCGGGCACGACCACCATCACCGTGACCGGCGTCCGGAGATTGCAGGGCGGCGAGCACACGATCATCCCCGACCGGTTGGAGGCCGGGACGTTCGCCGTTGCAGGCGCCATCACTCAGGGCGACATTCTCATCGAGGGCGCGATCGTCGAGCATATGCGGCCCGTAGTCAACAAACTGGAAGAGGCGGGCATTCTTGTCACTCCCACCGACGTGGCTCTGCGGGTCGCGGCTGCGGGGCGCCCCAAAGCCGTGGATATCAAGACCAACCCGCACCCGGCGTTTCCCACCGATCTGCAGCAGCCGTTCGCAGCCTTGCTGTCCATCGCCGACGGGACGTCCGTGATCACCGAAAACGTCTACGAGAGCCGCTTCCGGTATGTCAACGAGCTCAACCGCATGGGCGCTAACATCCGCGTGAGCGCCCGCAGCGCGGTCATCACGGGCGTGGATCGTCTGACCGGATGCCCGGTCGCCGCAACCGACCTGCGAGCAGGCGCTGCTCTGATCTGCGCAGCGCTAGCTGCCGAAGGCAGCACGGAGCTCGTCGGATCGGAGCACATAGACCGGGGCTACGAGGATCTGGTCGGCAAACTGCGCGGCCTCGGGGCGTCCATCCAGCGGTGCGAATGGATCGAAAAGTAGCTGTGGAACATACTCTGCACGCCAGCGTCGTCACGAAAGGTTTTCCGTGTTCGGGCTCACTCCAGAACTGGGCATAGACCTCGGCACCGCCAATATCCTCGTCTACATGCGTGGCAAGGGCGTGGTATTGCGCGAGCCCTCGGTTGTCGCCATCTCCCAAACGACCAAGCGGGTGCTTGCCGTGGGCGAAGAGGCCCGCCTCATGCTGGGCCGCACTCCCGGCAACATCACCGCCATACGCCCCATGTCCGACGGGGTGATAGCCGACTACACGACGACCCGCAAGATGCTCGAGCATCTCATCCGGAAGGTGGTCGGGCACAAGCGGATCTTCAAGCCCCGCGTCCTTGTCTGCGTGCCATCGAACGTCACCGACGTCGAGCGCCGAGCCGTCTTGCAGGCAGCCCGTGAAGCGGGCGCGGGCGAGGCCTACACCATCGAGGAGCCCATGGCAGCCGCGATCGGCGCTGGTCTGCCCATCGCGACGCCCGGCGGCAACATGGTGGTGGACATCGGCGGCGGGACCACCGACATTGCCGTGATATCGCTGGAAGGAATCGTCATCTCGCGGAGCCTGCGCGTCGGCGGCAACAAGATGGACGAAGTGATCGCGCGGCATGTCCGAGCCGCGCACAACCTGATGATCGGCGATCGGACCGCCGAGGAGATCAAGATCAAGATCGGTTCGGCGTATCCTCTGGAGCAAGAGCTGGTTATGGAGGTCCGAGGTCGCGATCTGGTGGCCGGACTGCCGCGCACCGTCGTCGCTACGTCCGAGGAGATACGTCAGGCGTTGAGCGAGCCCGTGACGCAGATCGTGGAGCGCGTGCGCTCGGTGCTCGAGGAGACGCCTCCGGAGCTGTCGGCGGACATCATCGAGCGAGGCGTCTGGCTCACGGGCGGCGGCGCACTCCTCCGCGGATTCGACAAGCTGCTATCGGCCGCCACCGACATACCGGTCTACGTTGCCGAAGACCCGTTGTCCTGCGTCGCTCTGGGCACCGGCAGAGCTCTGGAAGAGCTGCCTGCGATCAGGCAGAGCGAGTATCGAGGCATTCTCCACAGCTAAGGGGAACCGATCTCGTCCGGGGTCAGAGACCAGGGACGGGTTCGTCCGGGAGGACCACACAACCATGAACACCTTCGCCCGTGTCGGAGCGCTCCTGCTGGCGACAGCGGCGCCCGGCGCTCAGGCGGCCCCCCAATCGCTGCCCGCTGACGTTCCCGCGAAGCACTGGGCGGCGTCGGCCGTTCGTCAGGTGCTCGATGCGGGACTGATGACGGCTCCGAACGGTCGATTCTCGGGTCAGCGCGCCGTGACGCGCAATGAGCTCATTTCCGTGCTGGTACGTGCCTCGCGAGCGCTCGAGAGGCGCTCGTGGCCCGAGACTAAGGTCGAACCCATTCGCGAGGCAATTCGCCCTGCGCAGTGGAAGTCCGCCGCAGTCACGCGCTACCACCTCGCTGCAACGCTGGCCCGCATGATGCCCATAGCCCTGGCAGGCTTGCCCGACAAGCCTGCTGCCAGGCCCTTCGACAGCGAAGCCATCCCTCAACGGCCAAGCCTGAAGGGTGTGCCGCGCACCAGTCCGGTCTATCGAGAGCTCGAATACCTCGCCGCACGCCGCATGGTTTGGGAGGGGTCACCGCTCCTCAAGCCCGGAACGCAGCCTGTGACCGGCTCGCAGCTATCCACCGCGCTGGCACAGATGATCGCCGGCCTCAGCGGCGTGCTGACCGATGAGCCCGAAGACGTGGACCTCGTCCCGCCGAGGCGATAGGCGTCTACGCTCCCAGCTCGTCTCGAAGCCGCGCGGCGGCATCGAGGATCGCCGCGCAGATATAGCGGTTGTCGTGGTCCGACATGGCCGGGTGAATGGGCGGGCAGAAGAGCCGGGCGCCGACCTCTTCGCTGACCGGTAGATGCACATCACCCACGTGAGCCCTGAGGAACGGCACCGTCGAATGCACCGGAGGATTGGCGATGACCGTGTTGACACGGTAATCCTCGCGTAACATCGCGCACAGCCGGTCGCGCCCATCCCCTGCCCATGCTTTCGGCACCAGTATCGTATAGAGATAGAAGCTGTGCCGGCAGTCAGGCGGCTCGTAGGGCAGCGTAAGCTCCGCCGCCTCGGCGAGCATGCGCGACCGTTCCGCCGCGATCCTGCGACGCGCATTCACCATGGCATCGAGGCGCCGAAGCTGGACCCGCCCCACCGCAGCCTGCACATTGGTCATCAGACAGCTGCTGCCCCAGCCGTCATGCCCCCCAAAGAAACGCAGCTTTCGGAGGGTGTCGGCCGCCTCCGGGTCGTCGGTCGTGATCGCTCCACCCTCGCCGAGCGTCGTCATGTTCTTCTGTGTCTGGAAGCTGAACACGGTCATCCAACCGTGCTTGCCGATGCGCGCGCCCTTGTAGCCTCCGCCGCATGCTCGGGCTGCGTCTCCGATCACCTTCAAGGGTCCGTGCTTCGGGTGCGGATGACGCCGAGCTATGGCAAGCAGCTCGTCCATGGGAGCCGACAGGCCGTTCATATGCACCGGAAGGATCGCGCGGGTCCGAGGCGTGATGCGTCGTTCGACATCCGCAGGATCCGCCTGCAGGGTTCGCGGGTCCACTTCACAGGGGACCCATGTGCCTCCATGTCCCACGATGGCCATGGGCGCCGCCTTGAAGTTGATGGACGGGCAGATGACCTCGTCTCCCGGCTCGAGATTCAGCGCGCGCATAGCGAGATCGAGACCAGCGCCGGCACTGTTGACCGTCACCGCATGGGCGGTCCCGAAGAACTCGGCAAGCTCCGCTTCAAACGGCTCGCCCTCAGAGCCGCCGGTGCGAAAACCCACTTCAGGGTTCATCGAACCGCGTATCGTACGCACGGCAGCTTCCACTTCCTCATCGCCGACAATGCTGCCCAGGGACGGCTCTCCTGCGAGATCCACCTCGGGCTTGCCTGCCTTCAGAATCTCCCTGCGCTCATTCTCGGTCACTGTTGCTCCCCCCCTGGCGACGTGGTGGCTCCCGGTTCTCTAACGCCGTCCGGCAATCCTGCAACAAACGGGCGAAAAGCCCGGCATTGCCGGGAACTATTGCCAGTACTATCATCAGTATATGTGAGTGATAGTCACTCAAGTTGCATCGCAAACGCGATGCGAGCAAGGAGGTGGGAACCATGCTTCGTCGAGGATCAACCGGTACGTCACTCGCACGCAGGGGTGAGGCCGCGCCCGCGGTGTGGAATCCCTGGGATCTGATGAATGACATGCAGCGTCGGATGGATGAGATCTTCGGCCGTTCGTTCGGCTTCGCTCCGGCTATGCGCTGGCCCGTCGTCGAGCGGCTGGATCCCGCTGTGGACGTCTTCGAGACCGACGACAAGGTCATCGCCTTCGCCGCGTTGCCCGGCTACGCACCGGATAACATTCGGGTCGAGGCGACGACCGACACGCTGAGCATTCAGGGCGAGCGCAACGCGCTCTTCGAGGACGAGAAGGCCACGGTGCATCGCTCCTGCGGCCTGACCGGCTCCGGTCAGTTCAGCGTCAGCTACACGCTGCCGGTGGAGATCGATGCCGAGAAGGTCAAAGCCTCGTTCACCAACGGTATCCTGCGGATCGAGCTGCCCAAGGCCGAGCATGCGAAGCCCAAGGGCGTGAAGGTCGAGATCGGCACCAAGTAATCCTCAGAGCCGACTGACTGTCAAGAGCGCCGTCGCAAGGCGGCGCTCTTCCTGTTTGGCCAGCCCTACCGTAGGACGACCGCCACCACCGATTGGCTCCTTGCCTACAGATTTCGTGGAACGACGGGCCCTTGCGCGCCTCGCACGCTGCCAGCATAATCATGCCATGGTACCGGACGTCTCCAATCAGGCAGTCTGGAGCCTGCCCGAGAATGGGATGCATGATGCCGACGTTGCGCAGCAGCTCCTCAGCATCGTCGAGCGGCAGTCCCGCGTAGGATTGGTCGTCGCCACAGCCGACGGCATTGTGCGCCACTGGGGACCGGCTCTGGAGGGGGCTTTGGGCTACACCGAGGCCGAGGCGCTGGGGAGGCCGATCCCGTGTTCCAACACCCATGAGCGCGACTGCCTCGACGAGGCCCTTCGATCGGTAATGTCGGGCGCCATATGGCGGCCTGGCATCATCCGACAGTCGCGCAGAGACGGGTCGCTGGCCGACCTTCGCATCGTCGCGCACCCGCTTCGGAACGCGCAGGGAAATGTCGTGGCCGCCGCCATCCTCGTGGAGGACGTCACCGACAACCAACGGTACCGGGAGCTGAACCGGCGACTGACGGAGGTACTCTCGGCCGTTCGGGGCTTCGGCGACCTCGACGACATCCTCCGCATGGTCCGCGATGTCATCATCGAGCTCGGAGGCTTCGATCGGGCCGGCGTGTTTCAGGTTATCGGCGACGAGGTCCGGGGAGCATGGGGTACCGACCGGGATGGACGGCCTCAGCGCGAATCGGATCTCCGTGAGACGCTCGCAGACTGGGGACCCACGATTGGCGATCTCGCGGCAGGCACGGTGCCGTTCGTGATCGAAAAGTGGATCCCCTACCGTCAGGATGACAACATGGCCCGCCCGATTGACCACGTCGTCATCCCCATGCGTGCCGGCGAGGAACTCGTCGGGCTCATCAGCGCTGACAATCTGATTAGCGGCCGACCCGTCACCGAGGCCGACGTTCTGCCGCTGGTCCCGTTCGCGGAAGAGGCAGCCGTTGCGATTCGCGCTACGCGGCTGCTGCAGCAGGTCCAGAGCCATGCCGGGGAGCTCGAGCGCGAGGTTGCCGCGAGAACCGCCGAACTCGAGCGCGCCGTCGCCGATCTGGAGCAGTTTGCGTACCGCGTTGCCCATGACCTGCGCACGCCGTTGCGCGCCATTGACGGCATGGCGCACATCCTGCATGAGGAGATGGAAGAGCGACGCACGGCCACATGGCCGGATATTGAGCCACGGGTCCAGCGCATCTCCTCATGCGCAAGGTTGGCTGGCCGATTGGTGGATGACCTCCTGACGCTCGCACGGATCGGACGCCAACCCTTCCGTCCCGAGGAGACCGACGTACGGGAAGCGGCCATGGCCGCATGGCGGTCTCTTGAGGCGCAGGGGAAGACACGCGATGTTCGCATGAACGTGCTCACCATGCCGCCAGCGCTGGCGGATCGCGACTTGCTCGTCGAGATGTACGTCCGCCTGCTCGACAATGCCGTTAAGTTCACCCGAAATACTGCCGAACCCCAAATCGAGGTAGGGGCACTGACGGATGCCACGGGCCCACACCCCGTCTTCTACATCCGCGACAACGGAGTCGGCTTTGAACCTGCCGATGCTCAACGTATCTTCGGCGTGTTCGCGCGGATGCACTGTCCCGATGACTTCGAGGGCAGCGGCATCGGCCTGGCCATCGTCAGCCGAATCATGCAGCGCCACGGCGGGCGCGTCTGGGCTGAAGGCTCGCCCGGACGAGGAGCAACCTTCTACTGGGCGCTCCCGCCGTCGTGATCTGCGCGTCCATGCCGCTGGTCAAGCGATTGTCTCGATAGCGTACTCCGTCGAGCCCAGACCGATAGCCGCGCATTGACGGACCTGCTCGTAGGGGTCCTTGCCGTGCAGCCGTTCGAACAGATGGTTGCCCTCTCCCAACGGCATCAGTTGGTTGGGGACGTTGCCGGGTATCAGGTCCTCCACCTTGATCATGTCCAGCGCGGCCTGCTCGATGGCGACGACATCATCGGACTGGATGATGCCAATATCGGGCACCAGGGGCGGCGTCGAGAAGCCCCAGCAGTCACACAGCGGAGTGATGTTCATCAACATCGTCACGAAGGTTACGCGGCCGGGTTCGAAGGACGCCAGCGTCTCTTTGACCACCGCCGCCATGCCCGACTGGAACAGTCGGAACTTCTCGACAGGCTGATCCATAGTCAGGGCTTCAACCGGACATGATCGGACGCAGTGCATGCAGAAGCGGCAGTGGTGCTCGGAGATGGCGATCTCGTCCTGGTCGTTGAAACGGATGGCTCCCGTCGGGCATCCGGAAATGCACTGCCGGCAGTGGGTGCAGAGCTCCCCCTGCCATGCAAAATGCCCGGCCATGAGGCCGTGGATCCAGCCGCGCGTCTGATAGCTCACGCACCCCATGCCGATGTTCTTGATGGCTCCGCCAAACCCGGTGTGACCATGGCCTTTGCCGTGGCTCAAGACGATTAGCGCATCGGCATCCACCACATTGCCGCAGAGCTCGATCTTCGGCAGGCCCTCCACCTGCGTCTCTCGGGGATAGACGTACCGATCATGCTCGCCGGCCGCGCCCACCACGCGACACCCGACCACCTCGGGCGTGTATCCGCGAGCGACGGCGGCATCGGTGGAGAACGAGCCGTCCGTAAGGAAGGGCTTGCCTCCCGAGCCGCGCACCGCCTCGACCACCATGCGCACGAACAGAGGGTGGATCGTGTAGAAGCCTATATCGGCCCCGACATGCATCTTGATCGCGACGCGCATGCCCGAGAACCGTGAGCTGAAGCCCGCGGCATCCAGCAACCTTCCGAACCGAGCCGGCAACGTGGCGTTACGATCCAGACGCGAGACATGGGCGGAAGCGAACCGTACCGTTGACATGAGCACCTACCTCGCAACAGGGGATGCTAACGTTATTCTCTGTCGCGCGTCGAACTCCTTCGAGCTCCCTGGGGGTACAATGGAACCGTCACGCACGGACAGTCGTAGAGCTCACCGTGGGAGCATGAAGGGACGGCGATGCCCGCAGCACATGGACTCTGAGATTCTAGAGCTTTTTTTGCATCGCCCCTTGACACTGCGAGAGATCACTCGTATAATCGCTCTGTACAGCCCTCCGATTGGGGCTGGTCCTGTCGCCATTGAGCCGGAACACCGGCAGGACATAGATGTACGCAATCAACCTTAGCTAGCAGTCGAAACAGAAAGGTAGGTAGCGCCACATGAAGAAGTTCGCAGTTCTAGCGCTAGCGCTGATGCTGGCAGTCGCAATCGTTCCTGCGTTCGCTGCAACCGCAGTGGACGACTTCGTCTACGTGCCGGCGACAGTTCTCAACGGCCAGAACGGCGGCGTAGGATGGGCCGCGCCGTGGACGTCGCTGACGCCCGGCCTGTTCACTATCACAAATGGCGGACTCAGCTTCCCCGGTCTACTGACCACAGGGAATGCTGTGCAAGTCGGTGTCGTGCAGAGCGGGTTTGCAGCTGCAGACCGACAACTCGCTTCTGGGTACAAGTATGGCGGATTGAACACAACGTCCAACTTCTCCTTCCTGATCCGCCCCGATGCACAGTTCGGTCAGTGGGGCTCGATGATGCTCCGCACCTCCATCCTGGGAACGGAGTTCGGCATCACCACCAACCCAAGCACGGGTGTTCAGGCTCTCTTCATTCAGCAGGGCGGTTCGGGCGGTCTCAGCACCTCGACTCCCATCACGTACGTAGCCGGAACGACCTACCTCGTGAAGGGCCAGCTCGTAGTGGACAATGCAGGCGCGGGAACCCTGACGGCGTGGGTCTACGATCCCACAGGCCCCTCCGGTACACTCATCGGAACAACCTCTATGGCTCTGACGTATGCTGGCCAGAACTACTGGGGTAGCCAGTACAGTCTGGTCGAGCT
>JAAYVH010000294.1 GCA_012517255.1 Chthonomonadales bacterium | reverse complement strand
CTCGCCCGTCTCCGGGTCGATGCCCGCGAAGAAGGCATCCTCTGCTTCCTGGCGCGCATCCACCATGTCGATCACGAACCGAGCGAAGTCTTCGTCGCGATCCGTGATCGGTGAGTCCTCGATGGGCTGAGTGGGGTCTTCACCGGGCCAGCTCGTCTGGCGAGTCGGGCGGTCTCGGTCGAGCCGCGTACCGCAGGCCGACACCCAATCACGAAGGCGGGCACGGGCATCGGCGAAGTCGCGGTGCCAGCCGAGCGGTGCCGACCCATTCTGCTCGGGGTCGTATGCGCACAGCCAGTGCAGGTGCAGCGCCGACAGTTCCCAGAGGAGCTCGGGGTGACGGTGCCAGTAGGGCGGAACGACGCTGGCCGGAAGTCCGTAGGTGTGGCGAAGCCAGTCCACCCAACGGTTCAGTTCGAGCAACTCGGCTTCGAGATCGTTGGCGGTCAGCAGATTCCAGTTGACCGGATGCGGCGGCTCGGGCACGTCGAAACGCGGGGACGCGAGACCTGCCTCGGGTGGCATGTCGTCGTGCTCAGGGTGGAACTGATCGCTCATGGCGGGATCGCTCACATTCCGATGGCAGCCGCGGTGGACGGCGCGGCCTGCTGAGGTCCGGTGAACGCCGCGGCGTCTCGGCCGGAAGTGCGTTCGCTGCGATCCACCTCGTAGCGGGTGCGGGCGAGGTCGTGTCCGATGCGCGTCGCGATGAACTCCTCGCCCTCGTACCGCTGGCCGTTGCGCTCGTAGGAGTAGTCGCGCACCCGTCCGTCGGCGATGATGTTGTCGCCCTTGGCGAGCCGCTCGGCTCCCTGCTCGGCAGCACCGCGATACGCAATGAGGTCGTGGAACGTCGTCTCCAGTTGCGTGAAGGAGTTGTCGGGCTCCTTGCGGTAGTGCTCGATGCCGACCTTCATGTAGAGCCGTGCGTCGCCGCGGTCGGTGTAGCTGAGCTGCGGGTCCGAGGCGACAAAGCCGGAGATGGACTGGTGGGTACGAATGGCCATGATGGCGTCCTCCTGAACTCGGGCGACCAGCCGTGTGTGGCCGCTGTGTCAGGCAGGTGCGCTTCGGCACCCAGACGCAGCGTCAGGTGACGGGGCGGTGGCGCAGCAGTGTTTCGAGTTCGTCGCGGTCGCTGCGGAGTTGCGCGGCATCGGGGCGAGTCGGCCAGGCGCGGAGGTCGGTGACGATGGGCGGCGCGGAGCGCAGCATCATGATGCCGGTGCCGAATGGCAGGGTGCGGATGCGGTCTGGCGGCAGGATCGGGACGCGGCGGATCGAGCGCTGGTTGGAGCGGGTGCCGTGGTCGCCGAGTGTCACGCTGTCGGTGTACTCGTCGCGCTCTCCGATGAGCGTGGAGAGGTCTTGGAGGTCGCGGCTGTTGGATGCGCCGCCGAGGATGATCTTGACGATGCTAGCGTCCCAGATCGCGCCGGCCTGGTGTTCACTCCACCTGTCGCGAGCCTGTGCGAGGGACTGCAAGACCGGCATGGTCGTGATCCCGGTGCCACCGCCTTCGGCCATGAGCGTCGGCAGTGACGGCAGCGGTGCGAGATTCCCGATCTCGTCGAGCGCGAGCAGTAGCGGCGGGTCGAGCCGTGCTCCGGGCGAGCGGGCGGCAAGTCGGCGGGCGGTTTCGATGAGGTCTTCGACGAACGCCGCGACCAGCGATGCCGAGGCTCCTGCTCCTGCTCCGGTGGCGAGCAGGTACAGGGTGCCTTGTTCGGTGAGGAAGGTCTCGGGGTCGAAGTGCTCGTGCGGGCCTGGCGTGACGGCATCGAGCACGCGCGGGTCGGCCAGTGCGGCCAGTGCGAGGGAGACGCCTTGCCAGATGCTGTCGCGGGTCTTGGGGTCGGCGTCGATCATCGCGGCCAGGGAGTCGTCCCAGCCCATCGCCGCGTTCGGGTGTGAGTTGAGGATGGCGACGGCTTCGGACGCGGCGCTGGGGTCGAGGGTCCATCTGAACAGCTCGGCTGGCTGGCGGCCGTCGAGCGCGGCGGCATGCAGCAGGCTTTGGAGTGCGGTGCGGGTTTTGCCTTCCCAGAACCCGCCGGACTCGACCCCTCCGGCGCTGAGTCCTGTGGCGGCTGCGAGGCCGTTAGCGCGGATCATCGCGGTCAGCGGATCGTCACAGCCGCGAATGGGCGACCAGCGCAGCCCGGCGGGGATGCCTTCGGCGAGGTGTTGCGGGTCGAACACCGCGACCGGTCCGCCCCTGCGGCGTCGGGCGCGGAGGGTCGCGGTGAGGTTGTCGGGCCTGGTGCTGGTGGTGACGACCGCTCCGGGTGCGTCGAGGATCGCGTTGATGACGACATGTAGGCCCTTGCCTGAGCGGGGTGGGCCGATCAGCAGGATCGAGTCTTCGACAGATGCCCAGACCTCCGTCCCGCGACTGGCACCGAGGAGGTAGCCGACATCCTGCGGGGCTGGTGATTCCAAGGAGGGGCGCAGTGTGGCCGCGCGGTGCAGCAGTGCCTTCGCGGATGCTGCGGTCTTGACTTCATGGCTGGTCGCGATCCCGGCAAGGCGGTGCGGGTCGGTCTCGGTCTTCCGCGTGTGGCGGCGCAGCACGATCCACACCCAGACGATCCCGGTGGCGAGTCCGCCGAGCAGTGCCGCGCTGACGAGCCAGTAGGCGACCGGGTTGAGACCGTCGGCACCGAGCGCGGTTGCCGGGTCGCCGGGGTTGAACAGCACGGCGAGCCCCGCCGCTGCGCCGGCGTCTGGCTGGGGTGTGCCGGTGAGGAACGCGGCGACACTGCCACCGGCGCGGAGAACGAGGGCGATCCCGAACATGCCGATCAGCCCAATGAGGGCGGCATTGGTGAGTTCGTCGCCCATGCCCCCGGCCTGCCGCTGGTTCATGTCAGCCGCCGCACCGCGAGCGTGCCCGAGATGCGCCCGAACAGGATCACCTCGTGTGTGCCGTCGGGTAGGTCGTCGAGGTCGATGAGCGTCCGGGCTTCGCCGGTCCCGGTAGCGTCGGTGTGGGAGACGATCGTCGCGACAGCGACATCCTCGCCAGGCACGAACCCGCCCGCGGTGACCTCAGCCAAGCGCGGCACCCGTCGGGCGTGGCGACTTCGACGAGTTTCCGGCGCAGGGGTCTCGGACGGTGCGACTGCGCGTCGGGGTTTGCGGGTGCGGAGGATGTCGGTGAAGACGCTGCCGTCGTTCTCGCGCACCTCGACTCGGACTGCGATGGTGCGGTCGTTGGTGATGGCATCCATGAGCGGCCCGAACGTCGCGCGCGTCCAGTCGCCCGCGTCCGGCGACGCGAACGGTGTTCCATCGACCGTGGCGGTGAGGGTGCCGTCTGCAGCGACGGTGACGAGGACGTGCGGCAGCTCGACGGGAGCCGTGGCATCGTCTTCGTTCGGGGTGGATCGGCGCGGGCCGGTGAGGTTCATCGGTGTCCTCCTGCGGCGCGGCTGCTGGTGTCGAACAGGGCGAGTTCGTCGGGGTGGAGTTGGTGCTGGCAGACGAAGCTCCTGGCCTTGATCCGCCACAGCCCTTGGCCGACGCCAAGGTTCGGCAAGAGCTGCTGCTCCGTGCCGGTCAGACCGAGGGCGGTCGCGGTCGGTCCGAGCTGGTCGGACTCCTGCCGGTACACGATCCGCGTTTCCGCGTTCGCGAGTAGTGAGTTCGCCAGGGAGCGCATGGCTGAGCCTTGGTCGCCCACGTTGTCGAGGTCGGTGAGCTTGTGGAAGATCAGCATGTTCGCGATCCCGTAGTGCCGCGCGAGTCGCCAGTGCGCATCCATCCGCCGCAGCAGCGCTGGATGGGACATGAGCCGCCAGGCCTCGTCGTAGATCACCCACCGCTGTCCACCGTTCGGGTCGAGCAGCGCGGACTCCATCCACGCCGACGAGCACGTCATCAACACCGAAATGAGCGTCGAGTTCTCGGTGACGCGCGAGAGGTCGAGCGAGATCATCGGCAGCGACGGGTCGAACGCGACCGTCGAAGGCCCGTCGAACAGTCCGGCCAGGTCGCCGGCCACGAGACGGCGCAGCGCGTGGCCGACGAGCCTGCCGTCCTCGGCCAACCGGCCGTCGGCATCCGCGCTCGGGGCGAGGATGCGGTCAACGACCATCGGCAGGATCGGCACATCGTTCTCCCGCACGGTCTGGGTCAGGGCGATGTCGATCGCGGTGTGCTCCAACGGCGACAATCCCCGCGCGAGCACGGTCTCCGCGAGTGCGCCGATCAGGTCACGCCGTCGGGCTGCGACAGTGGACGCCCATTGCTCATCCGAGAGACCGCTGGGCCGGTGGCCTTCATCGAGCGGATTCAGGCGAGTGTTGAGTCCGTGACCGAGGACGATGGCACGTCCACCGACGGCGTTGGCGACGGCGGTGTGTTCGCCCTTCGGGTCGCCGGGCACGTATACGCGCCGTCCGAACGGTAGCGAGCGCGTGTAGAGGGACTTGGCCAGCGATGACTTGCCGGAGCCGACGATCCCGGCCAGCACCACGTTGGGTGCGGTGATGATGCCGCGTGCGTAGAGCACCCACGGGTCGTAGACGAAACTCCCGCCCGAGTAGAGGTCTTGGCCGACGAACACGCCATCGGCGCCGAGACCGCCCTCGGCGACGAACGGGTACGCACCCGCCAGCGTCGCCGACGTGTCCTGATGCCGCGTCAGATGGAACCGGCCCGGAGTGCGCAGCCGCGCAGCGCCGGACTCGCCTGCCTTCGGCAGGTAGACCGTCGCGCGGCGCTCGGCACGCTCCTCCTCGGCCTTTGCCTTCGCGGCGGCGAGCGCGGTCCTTCGCTGCTCGGCGTGGAGTCGGGCCTCGGCCTTGCGGCGCTGCTTGCGGAGCTTCCGCCGCTCCTTCGACGGTGCCACCAGGACAGCGGTATGCAGCCGCGCGCGATCCTCGGTCACCGCACCAGCCCCCGCGACTGCTTGACCGCCGTGATCTTGGCCGGCTCGAACCACGACCCATCCCGCTTCGGGGTCGGCGGGTCGGCTCGCTTCGGAGCGCCCGGCGACGAGTACGACACCAGAAGCTCCGGCCCCGGCTGCACCGGAGCCGGTTCGACCAGCTCGGCATCCTGGGGCTCGGCCTCTGGTTCGGTGTAGCGGCGCAGCAGCGAGACGTAGCCGATATGCGGGTTGACGACCAGCGCGTAGTCGCCCGAGAGCGCAACCCGATCGTTGGTGCCCTCGCCGGGCTTGTCGTAGACATACCCGTTCTCCAGCGCGGCCTGCGTGGTCTCGTCGCCGTAGTCCCACTGCGCGAGGAAGTCCACCGCATCCACGTGTCCCAGCTCGCCCAGGATGTGCAACGGCCGGTCGGCCTCCTCGCCCTGGAGGAACACCACGCTGACCCACCGCGACGGCATGACCTCCTCGACGGCGGGCTCGGGGTGCCAGGCGATCCGCCCCGCGGCGATGAAGCCTTCCGCGAGCCGGTCGTGGGCCCGGTCGACGAGGTTCGCGGCCTGACGCAACTCTTCCGCAGCAGCGAGCGCCTCCCGCACGCCTGCCTCGTGGCTTCCGGCGTCGTTGAACGCGTGCGCGGCCTTGCGCTCGTGAACATCGGCGATCTGGTCGAGCGCCTGCCGCAGCGAGCGCATGCCCGAGGACAGATCACCGATCACCCCGTACATCTCGGCGGGCTGATCGAAGCCCCGGCTCGCGTGCGCGAGGCCGCGCAAGGCTTCGGACGCCTCGGCGGCGTCGGCAGTCGAATCGAAGAACGTAGGCATGGTGACCTCCTGGTGCCGTATGACGGGGAGGTGCGCACCAGCGAACGGAAAATGTCGGTGGTGCGGCCTAGCGTTGTAGATGACACGAGGGCAAACGAGGCAGGAGCCCGACAGAGTGAGCGCAAGTCAGTACCGAGGACAGCTTGACCGCAAGCGCAAACAGCGGATCGACGCGGACAAGAAGGCGGGTGAGTACCGGTCGAAGGAGTCCTCGAAGCGAGCCGATGCCGCCAAGGCGCGGCAGGCTGCCGCAAAGACGACGAGCAGTTCCACCCGCAGCAGCAAGTTGCGGGACGCCGAGCGCCGCGAGAAGGAAGCGGAGACTGCGGGCAAGGAGGCCAGCCGCTGGCAGACCCGGGCAGCCGGCTACGCGAAGGACGAGGCCGCGCTACAGACCAAGCTCTCCCGTGCCGAACAGTCGGAGGCCGATGCCGCCGAGAGACGCCGAAAGAGCGAGCAGCAGCGTGCCGACCGGCGGGCGGCGGCTGAACGTGCCCAGCTTGAATCGCGGATCAGCGGTGCCGAGGTAGCCGTCAGTCACGCGCTGCGTCAGCTCCCAGCGCCCAAGCCGGAGAAGCTCCGAGTGCTCATGCTGGGTGCTTCGGCCGAAGGTGACCTCCGCGTTGGAAGGGAGCAGAAGCGCATCCGGGCAGCGGTCGAGTCGGCTTTGCACCGTGACCAGATCGAACTCGATGTGCGGCCAGCAGCAACTACGGCTGACCTACTGGACGGCATCACGAAGTTCCGTCCTCACGTGGTCCACTTCTCGGGCCACAGCAACGACGACCTGATCGTCTTTGAGGATGAAGCAGACGAACCCCACGAGGGAGTGATCGTGACGGCGCGAGCCTTCGCACGCGCGATCAGCGCAACCGACGATCCTCCGCTCCTCGTCCTGCTGAACTCGTGTCGCTCCGCAGCCCAGATCGACGACCTGGTGGCTCGAGTCGTGCCGTTCGCGATCGGGATGGCCGACAGCATCGAAGACGCCGATGCGATCAACTACGCCGCACAGTTCTACGCGGCAGTCGCAAACGGGCAGTCCATCATCTCTTCGCATCTGTCGGGACAGGCTGCGCTCGAACTCGCGGGACTGGAAAGCGCTGACCTGCCGACCCTTGCTTGGGCACCCGATGTCGATCCATCAGCCACGATCCTCGTCAGCCCTGAAGGCTGAACTCAGACCCGCCGGCAGAGCGGGAGCGCGGCGGCGGTGAAGGCGGCGGCTTGCTGGCCGACGAGCAGCCGCGTCTCACAGGAGGCTTGGATCGCGGCCTGCTCGATCGCGGCGACGGCGGCATCGAGCTCTTCGCCTGTGGGCGCAGAGACGGCGATGAGGCCGGTGTAGCGGAGGATGCCGTGGCCGGCGGTGAGGTCGGCTTCTTGCTGGAGCACGTCGTGATACTCGGCGGTCTGCGAGGCGTCCTCGATCTGGCCGATCTTCGCGCGCTGGGCCTGGTCGGAGATGTGCTCGACCTTCTTCCTGCGGATGTCGCGAGCAGCGGCATCGGAGCGCATCGGGGTGCAGATCAGCGAGAACGACCGCTGGATGCCGGTGGACAGCAGCACGGGCGACAGGAATCCCGGATAGACGAGCGACCTGGGCCACTCGCTGACCCAGAGCACCGCGTGGTGGGCGGAGTCGGTGCGCAGCTTGCCCCAGGTCTCGGTGACCGCAACCGGCCCTGCGGTCGCGAGGGACTGGCCGAGCCTGCCGTGCCGTTCCAGCGTGGCGGCGATCGCTGGGTCGTAGGCGGAACGCAGCATCACCGCGATGTGCCCTGGTGTCAGCCATCCCGACGGCGAGAGGTCGGCGGAGCGAAGCGCCGCGATGAGAGTGTTCATCTCTTGGCGCAGCACGGCGGCAGCACCGCGCATCCCGGCGCCCGCGGTCCTGATCTGCCGAGCGCTGGTCTTCATGTCCAGTGACAGCGAGAGGGTGGTGGCGTGGCGTTCGCCGGCGGGTCCGGCACGGTCGATGAGTTCTGCGTAGGTGTCGGCCGCCCATGATCCGTCCGGGGTGCCGTGGGTGGCCCACCATTCGGCCAGTCCGGTGCCGGAGTCCGGCAGAGTCCGCTCCAAGACCTGAAGAGTCGCGATCCGCCCGGAGCGGCAGACGGTGGCCAGCACCCGGCCCCAGGAGCTGACGCGGCGTTCCTGCTCGCCGGGATCGAGGAGCACGAACGCGGGATGGGTGACCTCGCACACCACGGTCAACGTGGCGGCGTGGGGGTCGTGGATCATCCCCGCTCCGGTGTCGGGGTCGGTGTACTCGCGCAGTCGCGCCATGTCGCCGGGCAGTGCGAGGGTGCCGACGGGGCGCGGGACGACGATCCTGCGCCGGTACAGCAGTTGTCCGCCGGTGGTACGCCACAGCCACCAGCAGGCGATGGGCAGCCACTCCACGATCGGCCGGCCCGCGATCGGTATCCAAGTCAGCGCGGCGGCGAGTACCCAGATCGGGGCACTGTAGGCGAGCAGCATCCCACCTCCGGCGTAGAACGCGCCGATGAGTGTGGCTCCGCCGATGGCGAGTGTGATGAGCTGGGTCAGCGACAGGCCGAGGAGGACGCCGCGGCGGGTGAGGCGGGAGAACTTCACCGGCACGAGTTCACCCGCAGTGGGCCGGTCCTGGTTCGTGCTGCTCATCATCTACTCCTTTGGTGGGCGTGGCGCGGGCGGCGGGGGCTGCTTCGGCGGCGGTGACGGGTCGGTGCTCGGCGGTCGTGGTGCCGAGATTGACGGCGGTGCCGCAGGTGAGGCGGCGGGCGGTGGCGTTGTCTGCGCGGCTGCGTCGGCGGCGTGCTCGCCCTGGGTTCCCAGCGCCGTTCCGGCCTTCGGCCCGGCGGTCGCGGCACCCTTGGCGACACTCGCCCCGACCACCACCCCTGCGGCCACGGGGCCGACCGCGGCCGCGCCGCCCCCGCCTGCGGCGGCACCTCCAC
The DNA here is from genome assembly GCA_012517255.1 of Chthonomonadales bacterium. Taxonomy (GTDB): domain Bacteria; phylum Armatimonadota; class Chthonomonadetes; order Chthonomonadales; family CAJBBX01; genus JAAYVH01. The sequence continues at coordinate 3,378 of JAAYVH010000294.1, read as the reverse complement.
CACCCGCGGCGGGTGCCGGTGCCGGGGTCTTCGGCGGTGGCGGTGTGCAACTTCCTCCACCGGAGCCTCCGCCCGCGTTCCCGCCGCCACTGCTGCTCCCGTCGAGCACCTTCTTCCGATCGCCGCCTCCTTGCGGCTTGGTCGGGACGGGGATCGGGCGGTTGAGTGCGCTCTTGGCGTCCTGCTCGGAGCCGATCGCGTGGTACATGTCGAACCCGACGAACGCGATGAACTTGTACGTGAGATACGGGGCGAACGCGGCCATCGCCATCAGCACGATCCCCGCGATGGGATCGCTGACCGAGGCGAGGTCGGCGTCGATCGGTGCGGAGACCTGGGTGATCGCGACGAGGAACATCACGACGAGCACGAGCTTGGAGCAGATCAGCGCGACGACGAACATCGCCCACTTCCCGATCCACCCCCGCGAGGCGTCCCACGAGGCACCGCTGAACGCGAGCGGCGCGAACACGACCGCCACCAGCAGGAGCGCTTTCCGGACGAGGAGGGACAGCCACACGATCGCGGCGGCGGTGATCGCGAGGCCAGCCATGAAGATCGTGATGATGGCGCCGACACCGGGAGCGGCGATGTTGATGCCGACCAGCCCTGCGGCGAGGAGGGCGATCTTGTCGCCCATCGACTCGGTGGTCTCTCCGGCGGCTTGCACGATCCCGATGCACAGTTGATCGACGACTTCCAGCAGCAGTGCCGTGAGCGTGATGACGACAAACGATCCGAGGACGGACTTCGCCAGGCCGAGCGCGGCGCGGGTCAGGGCGGTGGGGTCGCGGCGGATCAGCCCGGTGATGAGTTGGAGGCAGAAGAAGATCAGCATCACGAAGACGGCGATGCCGAACAGCAGGTTGTAGACGGCGATGTAGCCGGGCTTGGTGACATCCACCAGCGTCGTGGTGTCGAAGACCGACCAGACCGCCTCGAACAGCCACCCGGCGGCGGCACCCATCGCCTGCGCGAGCCAGTCGAACGGGGCCGCGACCAACGACGCGGCTCCTTCGCCGACGGCATCGCACACCGAGGAGATCACGGGAACGTCGCACACGCCCATCACGAACACCAGCTCTCGACGACGATGGGGCGGGTCAGACGGACTGGCCGACGTTCCAGAAGAAGTTGATGAGCGTCACGCTCGAGCCGCAGATCACCGCAGCGCCGCAGGAGACGAGGACGCCGATCTTCCCGCGCGAGGCGAGGTGTGGGTTGGAGGAGTTCGCGCCGAAGCCCCACACGATCGCGGACACGATCAGCGCGAGCACGGACAGGATGAGGCCGATGGTCATCACCGCGCCGACGATGGTGCGCAGTTGGTTGATCCCCGGCAGGCCGTTGGTGTTGGGGTCGATGTTGATGTCCATTGGCACCAGCAGCGGCGCGGACATGACGTTGGCGAGCAGATCGAACACGGTAGGTCTCCTTGGCGACGGGCGGCCCGCCCACGAACTCGCAGACGGGGTACACGCGACAGGTGCGCGCTCGTCGCCGTCCCTGTCGGTGGCCGCCCGTAGCCTTGGAGTATCTGTGCGTCGCTCGCCCGCACGGGACCGCCGGACGAGAGGTGCAAGGAACATGAGTCAGTACGGGGTGGATTACCTCCAGCGGTTGCGTGCCGCTGTTGAGAAGTTCGAGGAAGCGTTCGACGCCTGGATGAGCACTCAGGTTGAGTCGGATCACATGTCGGCGCGCGGCCTCTTTCCTACTGTGTGGACAAAGGAAGGCCAGGACCAGAGCGAGGTTCAACGGCTCGAACTCGGTGTCGCGGAGGCTGCTGGCCTGGCGGCGAGCGCTGTGTCAGTGACCGGTGCCTACATTGGGATCGCTGGTCTCGGAGCGATCGACCCGATCTCTAACTGGTCATTTATGTCTGCGCCCAAGGCCCCCATCGCGCCTCGGGATATTCGGACTACGACCGCCAACGTCAAGGGCAGGCTCGACGCGATGATCGTCGACGCCGAGTCACGTACCGACTCTGACCTTCCGACCTTCGCTCCCGCACAGTTTCACCCCGTGGTCTGGGCTGGTGCTTCCGCCCATTGGACGACGCATCAGTACCGAGTTGCAGTTCGTGAAGCAGCCGAAGGCCTCACGGTCCACTGGAAGGAACGTCTCGGCCGGAACGATGTCGATGACACGGTCTTCTGGCAGCAGACGTTATCGTCGGGCGCTCCTGAACCGGGCAAGCCGAAGCTCACCTGGCCGGGAGGGTCGGATGACAAGACGGTGAAGAGCATGCGCGGCGGTCTTGAACCGCTCGCTAAGGCCCTCAACGCGCTGGCCACTGGTCTGAACCTCACGGTCCGCAACGTGACGACGCACACGCGCACCGAACTGTCCGAGCAGGAAGCGATGGAGCGCCTCGCGGCATACAGTTACCTCGCGCGCCTGCTCGACCAGTGCGAGACAGCGAGCGCCGACGCGGAGGAATCAGACCGATGACCGCGAAGCCGCAGCTACAAACTTGAACCGACTGTGAGTAGCCAGTTCATCCAGGCCACGCCGCCTCCGGCGAGGACGGCCGCGCCGACGGAGACGAGGACACCGATGCGGCCTTTGCTGGCGGTCGCGTAGTTTCCGTGGGCCGTCGCGATCGCCCAGACGATCGCGGAGACGATGAGCATGAGGACGGCCACGATCAGGACGAACGTCAGGAGCGCGCCGACCACGGCGCGGAGGTCGCCGATGCCGCCGAGTCCGTCGAAGTCGGGGAAGACACCCATTGCAGGTCACCCTGCCTTGACGGTGAGGTGGAGGTGGTCGTAGTGGCCGCCGGTGATGGAGGCGGGGTCGTGCATGCCTCCGCCGTTGTATGGCCGCCAGCCCTCGGCGTCGCGGGCGACGGACCAGATTTGGCCTTGCCAGATCAGGTACTCGACGCCGAGCACGTCGGCGTTGTCCTTCATCCAGTTGGTGACCTTCCAGCCGGCGTCGAGTTGTGCCGGGGTGGGTCGCTGGCCGATGCGGTTGCCGAAGGTGATGTCGCAAGCCCTGCCGAGGGGATGCTCGGACTTGGTGCCGGGGCGTGGTGAGTAGCAGCCCCAGCCGGTGTCGGGGAACGCTGCGAGGGTCTGCTGGTAGAGGTGGAGCATGCGGGCGGTGATCTTGCCCGAGCTGGTGGGATCGTCGACGAGCCGGTCGGGGTCTCCATCGACACCGGTCGGTGCGCCGGCGGTGGTGTTGTTGCAGGCGGGAATGTGAATCGCCCCGGGTTTCGTGGAGGGTCTGATTCCCCGAGAGGATGATGATCATGTCAGCACCGAGACAGTATCCGCCGGAGCTTCGTGAGCGTGCGATGCGGCTTGTTGCCGAGGCCAGGCAAGAGGACCCGGAGCTGTCGCTGAACGCGGCGGTGGTCCGGATCGG
>JAAYVH010000293.1 GCA_012517255.1 Chthonomonadales bacterium | reverse complement strand
GGGGGCGGGGCTGCCCGTTTCGGAGGCGCTCTGGCCTGCGGTGGCGGTCCTGGTCATCGCCTGTCCGTGCGCCATGGGCCTGGCGACGCCGACGGCCGTCATGGCTGCCACCGGTAGGGGAGCGCAACTCGGACTCCTTGTGCGGGATGGATCTGCCCTGGAGCGCGCTGCGCATGTCGGCGTCGTTTTGCTGGACAAGACCGGCACCATAACGCGGGGGCAGCCGGCGGTGACTGCTGTTCGCGCCGCGCCGGGTTTGACCGAAGACGCGGTAATCGCCTGCGCCGCTGCGGCCGAGTACGGCTCGGACCATCCGATGGCGGCTGCCATTCGGGCGGAGGCGGCTCGACGCAATGTGGCTGTGCCGGAGGCGTCGGACTTTCGCGGCGAGCTGGGTAAGGGCGTTAGCGCTCGGGTTAACGGCCAGGATGTGCGTGTAGGATTGGCTGCCTGGACTGTGGACGAGCAGTCGCTCGGAACATCGGGCTTGCAGAGCGCCGTTGCGGACAGCGTGACGGGCTCCAGCGCGGTAGCGGTCGTCGCGGTCGGCGGCAGGCCGGCTGGTGTCGTGGCAGTCAGCGACCGGATTTCTCCCGAGGCCAGGCGAGCGGTGGAGATGATGCAGCAGATGGGGCTGCGAGTCGTCATGGTTACCGGCGACCACGAGAGCGCTGCGCGGCGTGTGGCGCAGTCTGTTGGTATCACGGACATTGAGGCTCGCGTCGCGCCTGAGGGCAAGTCCGCCATCGTCGAACGATACCGCAGTCAGGGAGCCAGAGTCGCCATGGTCGGCGATGGGATCAACGATGCCCCTGCGCTCGCCGCCGCCGATGTGGGCATTGCCATGGGCTCGGGAACCGACATCGCCCTCGAGGCTGGCGATGTGGCCCTGATGCGCGACGATCTGCGAGGCGTTCCCGCGGTGATCAGACTGGGCAGAACCACCCTGCGGATCATCAAGCAGAATCTGTTCTGGGCTTTCATCTACAACACGATCGGAATCCCGCTCGCTGCGTTCGGGCTGCTCGATCCCATGTTCGCCGCAGGCGCCATGGGACTGTCATCGGTCTGCGTCGTCGGCAACTCGCTTCGCCTGAGTCGGTTCGTATGGGAAGGCTCCCATCAGCGCCGGCAGACCGACGCTGAAGGCCATGCCGGCAGCGACAACGCCGGAGTCGTTGGCAATCAGTAGCGCCGCCGCAACCACCATCAGCATCGTCAAGCCTGCGCGCAGGGCGCCCTGAGCGCCCTGCCTCAACGCAAAGCCCGTCATTGCCGCTCCCACGAGTAAGCAGGGCGACCATGGGCTCATGAGAAGCAGACGAGCGTTCAGGGCGATTTTCCTCGAGGCAATGTCGCCAACAGAACGGACGTTTCCCAGAGCGGGTCCGATATGCGACGCCGCGGCTCCCGTGTCCATGAGGACCGCCAGCCCGACAATGGACAGCACGAGGACAGCCGAGACCGTGAGCAGAATGGGCATGCGTCTTGAGCGCGGAAGGCCAGCGGATGCCGCGAATGCAGCGCCCGTAGCCGCCGCGACAGCGGCCCCTAGATTTGCGCCTCCCGATGGCCATGCCAGCGCCAAACCTAGGCCGATGAACGCTGCGACACAGGTCCACGAGCGCCCGGCGCGCAGGGACTGAGCAGCCAGGGCGACCGACGCAGCCAGCAAGGCTCCGGCCATCTCATTGCCGATGCCATACCAGCGGGCGGCCTCCATGACGCTGTAGCTCAGCCAGCCATCGGTGACGATCGCGGAGAAGCCGAGCACGCCAAGCAGGCATGCGCCGATTGTGGCGGCGCATGCGGCCATGATAAGGGCCCGGACCAGATGAGGGGTCACAGAGCCTACGCCCGCTGCAACAAGGACTGTTCCTGCCAGCAGAACAGCTCCTGCAGCAACGTCCATGCGCGGGAGCGCGCCAGACCAGGCCTGCAGCATCGCCGCGGCTGCGATGGCGACGCCAGGGGGTCCGGCGATGCGTGACTGCAGCGCGTGTCCGAATCGAGCGGATCGGTAGGCGAGGAGTGTCTGCAGGCCGATGATCAGCAGGACGGCCAGGCGCACGATCGGCAGCGGCCCGAGCCGCCGCTGGATCGTTGACGTGGCAAGCAGGCGACTATGCAGTGCGAGCCAATCCGTCGCCTTGGGTGCGCCAGCTCGGGAGCTGCGCGCTGGTCTGCCCACAACCTCCGACGGCGGCTGGACGTCAAGGTGTCGCGCGATGGTGGGCACGATGTCGGCGATCGAGATCACCCCCGGCCGCCGGGTTGTTGGCGAGGTGATCCAACCCGGGCGGACTTCCGGACCGATGAGCGCCACGGGGGTCAGGCGATCGAGCGGATCTGCAGCCATGGAAGTCGCGGGCGACAACAGCCAGGCTTGGCCGCCCCGCATGGCTGCCTGCTGGGCCACGGGAAACCATCGTTCGCGAAGGAGGGCGGCAAGACGCCGGAGCGCCGTTTCGCGATGGTATCTGGCCATCTCCGGAGTGCAGAGCGGCGCGTAGCTCTCCGCGCGGAGGAGATCGCCAAACACCCAGACGGTCAGGGACTGTTCATCAGGCGTCGCATAGGCCGATAGATCCGCGCGCCTACCATAGGGCGCCGTCTCGTCTCGGATCAGGGCGGCGTCTAGCCGATCCACCGTTCCGGCGGAGTCGGAGGCGAGAAGCGCACCCCCCAGCGCTGGCGAGCCGCCGCCCTCATCGCCGACCACGTGAAGCGACAGACCCGCCATCCGGCATACATCGCCGAGCGAGCCGAGATGCACCCGATGGGGCAGAGCGTCGTTGGCGAGCTGGAGACCTCGGAAGTCGGGGATCGTTGCAGGTCCGTGCGTGCCTATGTCCGGCAGGGTCGTCGCGCCGGGGCTCATCGCTCTGGTCCCGGCTCCCAGAGAGAGAAAGCCCGAAGCCACAGGATCGGCGTCTTTCGATCCAGACGCGCCGGAGCGACAGTTCATCCATCCGATGGCTCCTGCGGCCGCGATCCGGTCCGCGATTCCGAGTTCGGGCCGGGCCAGGTCCGACGGACGCAGGCCAGGAACGGCGAGTAGCACAACCGACCGAGCGCGGCTCGACGACGGACGAGACGTGCCCCATCCCTGGGCCACGGCGAACCCCGGCGCGCCGAGCACCGCCGCGCCGGTCAGCGCACTTATGAGCCGACGGGAGCGCCGACTGAAGAGCTTATCCAACCCGCTCATGCGACGCCCCCATATGTCGCGCCATGTTCAGCTGCCGATCGGAGCGCGGCGGCGTCTTGCGCGCTACCAGATTGCGTCTTTGGCCGCGATCATGGGGCGGGAACCAGCCAGAGTCGGTCAACCCATATGCCGTCCAGCGATGGGTTGGCGGAGGGGGCCAGCCAGATGTAGCGACCCTCGCCGGCCTCCCATGTGCCGATGAGGAAGGGCTTGTACGTCGTGTTGACGTCGGCGACCGACACTGTGATAGAGCCCATATCAGCGGACCGGCCACCGTCCCAGATGCCTGCGGTGAAAGCAACGCCTCCTGCGTTGGCGTTCTTTCGGTCCACACGAACGAGTGCGTACACCTGCCAGCGCCCTTTCCTAGCCTTTGCCGGCATCCTCGCGCTGTGCACCTGAAACGCCCATTCGTGGTGGTTGGCAGGCATGAACACTGCGATTTCGTCGCTCGCGGTCGGATCTCCGCGGAACTCCGCCCAGACCCACTCGTTGATGAGTTGCACCAGGGAGTCCTGAATGTCAACCGCGCCGGTAACAGGCAATCCGGCTGGCGCCGACGCCTGGGTGCGTCGCTTCGGCAGCGCCTTCACATCGGGATCCGGGGGATCTTGCGCGAACCGAGCGACGAACTGCTCCGGCGTAACGCCTCCCTCGTTCACGTGAGTCATGCGTGACCATCCCGCCGGGCCAGGACCAGTCGCGACGGCGAGCCATTGCTCTGCGAGAGCCTTGCGCGATGCCGGCACAGGCCAATCGCCGCCCTTCACGAGAGCTTCGCGACGAAGCACCGGCCAGCGAACCAGCCAGGCGTACCAGAGGGGCAGCCGCGCTTGGCGCACACGCCATCGAAGATCGGGATCGTCGCCTGCCGCGCGTTCTGCCTGTTCCATGAGCCGTTCAGCGCGAACCAGCACGTCATAGCTCAGGTAGGGGCCGGCTGAGGAGGCAAAGCAGCCCATGTAGTAGCCTTTGGCAGCCTGCGCCATGAGCCGCAGGTAGGCGCGAATATGGGTTGCCGCTCCGCGTCCATAGTAGCCGGTCAAGAACTCGTCTATGAGCTTGCGGTCGTCTTGGTACGGGTTCCAGAGAAGTTGGGCCAGTACCCACGCGCGAAGCTCTGACATCTCAGACCCATAAGATTGGTACGCTCCTTGCTCAAAGAGCCCCTTGACCCCATGCTGATGGAAGAACCGCACATTCGGCCCGAGCGAGAAATAGTTGGGATGAGGCATCACGTAGTGGGAGAAGTTGGTCGTATAGTCCCAGACGTAGAGCCGATCGCAAAGCCTATTCCAGTCCACGATATCGCGAGCGAACGACGCGTTGCTCGGATCAGTCAATGGCGCGGCGAAGTTGCACTCTATGGAGCACAGCCGGATGATCACGTTCGGCAGCGGCCGAATGCTCTTGGGCGCCGTGCGCGTGTACTGGTAAGCGAGCGTGTCGAACGCGACATTGGGGAACTCCGGGCCCAGCTTGCCGGCAATGTAGTTCAGCAGCGCAACCATCGTGCCGGCGTGGCTGCCTTCCCGATCGTCAATCTCCTTGCAGTTTGGGCACTGGCACGGACCTATCCAGTCGTTCTGCGATATCGAGACGATGCGTGCTTCGGGCGTTTCCTTGAGCCAAGCCCGTACTCGTTCCACGAGGTAGTCGCGGAGCTCCGGATTGGTGGTGCACAGTTGGGCCCCCTGATACTGACGCTGGCCGTTGATAAGGCTGTACCACTCCGGATGCTTCGCGAAGTGCTGCTCAGGCGGCACGAGCGGGAAGAACGTGTGAACAAACCCCTTGTAGACGATCTTGCCGCCCATCTCGGGAGTGATCCTCGCGTGCTGGCTATTCGAGCCGTTGCGGATCGCCCACAGACCGTCGAAAGCAGGAAACCAGAACGGGTCGCGCGATTCGAACGCCGGCTTCTGCCGGACGTTCAATGGGCCGACGGTCAGTGTTGCCTTCTTGGGCACTCTCGTTGCCCACGGTGTCCACCAGCGTATGCCCAACTGATCCTGAAGGAACCGGAATACCGCATAGAGCGTCCCACGCGGGCGCCCGCCCGCAAGAAGCAGCTTGTCGCCGCTTGTCCGGATGACTAGCTCCTCGTCGCCGAAGCTCGACAGATCCAGATCAGGGAAATACCGCGAAGCGGCGGGGCCGGGGCCGATGATCACAGCGGGTCCAGCGTAGACGCTGCCGCCGTCTCTGATCTCGAACTGGGCTCCCGTGACGGCCTGCAAGTGGTCGCGCAGCTCCCGACTGGCCAGCAGCTCAGGCTCCGCTGCCCCGGGCTGCGTCAGGATCACCGCTCTGGCTTTGCCGCGCGCCGCCAGCGCCAGCTTTGCCACGCTCTCGTTTGCTCGAGGCGTTGCCGTTGCGGCAGTGCACACGACCGCAATCAGACACATAAGCAACATCGGTTTCATGATCATCCTCCTCGTTCCGCATGGAGTATCGTCGTCTTTCGGCGGCAATATCAGCCGTTCCTCCGTCAGCGGAGGGCGCGCAGGCGTAACGCTTCTGCGAGTTGACTTCGCCGCCACCTCCGGCATACAATCCAGTCATGGCACGAAGCAGATTCGATCGAGCGCCATCACGGCGACCCAGCCGGCCCGCGCGCCGCGTCTCGCGGAGCCACCGGATCAAGACGATGCTGGCATTTCTCCTGTTGCTGATCCTGGTGGCGATTGCCGCTGGCGTTGTGTTGCTTTTGATACTATTCGTAGATACCTCCAGAGACCTGCCCTCCATCTCGGACATTGCTAACTTCAGCCCAGAGGAGAGCACGCAGATCTACTACTCGGACACGGGGCCGGATGGCAAGCCTCTGCTCATGGCAGCTTTGGCAGCCGCCAACCGACGGCCGGTGAAACTCGAGCAGATGAGTCCCTACCTGCGAGACGCGATCGTTGCCATCGAGGACACGCGCTTCAGGCAGCACCGGGGGGTGGACTACATCGGGATCGGTCGCGCTCTGTTTCGTAACCTGACGGGCGGTAACCTCAAGGGCGAAGGAGGCAGTACGATCACTCAGCAGCTCGCGCGCAACATCTCGTCGTTGGGGCTGACCCGCCAGAAGCTCCTGGACCGAAAGGTGGCCGAGGCGATCCTCGCGCGACGCATCGAAGAGCTGTTCGACAAGGACGAGATCCTCGAGCTGTACCTGAACACGATCTACTTTGGCAATGGCGCCTATGGCGCGGAGGCGGCATCGCGGGCCTATTTCCGCAAGTCCGCCGCCAAGCTCACTCTGAGTGAAGCCGCCTTTCTGGCAGGACTCCCGCAGCGTCCGGTCTACTACTCCAACCACCGCGACGCCGCGATGAAGCGTCGGGACGTGGTTCTCGACCGAATGCTTGAGCTGAAGATGATCGGCCGCGCTGAGCACGACGATGCTGTGCTGGAGCGCCTCGATCCGAAGCGTGTGGTGGTGACCGGCAACCGTGTGATGGGAGCGCATCACTTCGTTGACTACGTTGTGAAGCATCTCACGCAGCTCTACGGCGCGGATAAGACGCGCAGCGGCCTGCGCGTGTACACGACGCTCGACTCGCGCATGCAGAAGCTGGCCGAGGATGCAGTGCGATCCGGAGTTCGTCGGTCCTCCTACGCCACCCAATGCGGGCTGATCTGCATCGAGAATCGCACGGGCCGCATACGCGCGATGGTGGGCGGCATGGACTATGATCGCGACCAGTTCAACACCGTGACGCAGGGCGCGCGACAGCCGGGCTCGGCGTTCAAGCCGATTGTCTACACGGCTGCCATCGACACGGGGAAGTGCGATCTCAACTCCCGCTATCGGGACGATGGCAACTACCCGTGGCGAGGCAGGGACAAGTGGCTGCCGCAGAACTACGGGGGCTCGTTCAGCCATGCTAGTGTCACGGTGAGAGACGCCATTCGTCGTTCCCTGAACTCCGTCGCCGTGAAGGTCGCCTACGAAACGGGCGTGCTGACGATCATCGATTACGCCAGGAAGATGGGAATCACCACGGATCTGGCTCCCTATTTGCCGCTGGCTCTCGGAGCGTCTGCGGTACGGCCCATCGAGCTATGCTCCGCCTATACCGTGTTTGCGAACCAGGGCAAGCGCGCAGTGCCAACCCCCGTCTTTCGCGTTCTTGAGCGCAACGGAGTCCTTCTCGACGAGTTCGGGTCACAGACCGAGGAGACGGGCATCCGTCTGGGGACGCTCCAGCAGATGGACGAGGCTCTGCGCGAAGTCGTACTCAGAGGAACGGCGACAGGAGCTGCGTCGGTTCCCGACGCCCATGGCAAGACGGGCACGACCAGCGACAACCGCGATGCATGGTTCGTTGGCTACACGCCCGAGCTGACCACGGCAATCTGGGTCGCCCGAGAAGAACGACTTCCCAACGGCCGCGTTCGCTACCGTGAGATGCCAGGGATGACGGGCGGACGCTTGTGCGTGCCTATCTGGGCGGCGTTCATGGGCAAGGCTGTGCCGCTCCAGCGCGAGGCCGAACGCGAGCAGGCCGAGCGTGCCGCAACGGAAACGCCGCCTCCGAAGAAGGACAAAGCTCTGGAGGAGACCGAGCCGCTTGCCAAGGAGCCGGGTGTGCAGGGCGAACCTGCGCCGGAGACGGGAACGGGCGCCGAGGTTGCGCCTCCTATCCAGGGTGACGAGCGTATTGATGAGCCGCCGCCTCTGGAACCGGTGAATGAGAGACCTGCGCCTCCGCCGCCGGCCACGCCGCCGGAACGTGCGCAGCCTCCGCCGCGGGTCAATCCGAGGGACGAGCAAGTGCGCGTGCGAATCTGCGCCGAAACGATGCGAAAGGCAACTGATTACTGTCCGGTCACCATCGAGCGAAGCATGCCCCGCCGTGACGTTCCCGGAGAGTGTCGCCGACACCGACCGCCTCCGGGAGAGGATCGCTGACGTTGTCGCTTGTTGATCGTCCGGCTCCTCCGCCGGACAGGCGAAGGCTCGCAGTGGCTTCGATCATTGTGGTGGCCGGCTGTCTGGCGATCATCGCCCGGCTGTGGTACCTGCAGATCATGCGCGGCGACGAGCTGTACCTCGCCTCCGAGCAGAATCGAACTCGCGTCATCCGACGTCCGCCGCCTCGGGGTCTGATTCTCGATGCGGAAGGCGATGTGCTGGCCACTGTGCGATCGCGCATCGTGCTGAGCGTATTGCCCGAAGCCGTCGAGGAAGACGAGACGCTGCTTCCGCGTCTGGCCAAGCTCGTCGGACGGCCGCGCAGCGAACTGGAAGCAACGTTTCGCGAGAACAAGATCGATTCGATACAGCCGGTCCGGCTGTCATGGGATGTGGGGCTCGAGGTCGCCACACGCATCGAGGAGAGGCTCCATACGCTTCCTGGAGTGATGATCGGGCCCGAGCCCGTTCGAACGTATACTGCAGGACCGGCCTATGGGCATGTTCTCGGCTATGTCGGCCAGTGCTCGAAGGAGGACCTCGAACGTCGGGCGGACGCGGGATACAAGCGCGGCGACGTCTGTGGCAAGACGGGCGTCGAAGGCGGGCCCTTCGATGCCAAGCTGCGAGGGCGCGATGGCGGCACCACTGTGGAGGTTGATGCCCTTGGCAGGGTCACCGGTGAGCTTGCGACGACGGATCCGGTATCAGGCGCAACGCTCCGTCTGAACATCGTCGGGCGGCTGCAGCGTCTCGCGTACGACCAACTGATGGCGCAGGCTCGGCGCGGTCATCCCGGAGCGGTCGTAGCCATGGATCCACAGACGGGCGCCGTGCTCGCCCTCGTGAGTGTGCCATCCTACGATCCCGCTCTCTTTGAGGGCGGCATTGCGGCGGCCGATTGGCGCAAGCTTCGCGACAACCCGCTGAGGCCGCTCATCAATCGGGCGGTATCAAGCGCGAGCGCACCGGGGTCGGTGTTCAAGGTGTTCACGTCAGTGGCCGGATTGGAGACCGGAAAGACCGGCATCTACGACAGCGCCTATTGCAGCGGGGTGATCCACCTTGGCAGGTGGCCCAAACGATGCCACAAGCGGTCGGGGCATGGCTCGGTGAACCTGATTGAGGCCATCGCCAAGTCGTGTGATGTGTTCTTCTACCGTCTGGGCCAGCGTCTGGGCCCAGACACCATGGCGGCCTACGCGCGGATGTTCGGATTCGGACAGCCCACCGGAATCGATCTCCCGGCCGCCGAGGCAGCCGGCATAGTCCCAGACCCCGAATGGAAGCAGCGGCGCAAACTGGGCCCGTGGGTCGGCGGTGACACCGTGGACTACGCGATTGGGCAGGCCATGCTCGGATGCACTCCGCTGCAGGTGTGCACAGCCGTGTCGGCCATCGCCAACGGGGGGACTGTGCTCGTGCCGCAGATCGTTGGTTCCGTCATCGAGCACGAGCCCGACGGCAGCGAGCATGTCGCGCCGGTCCCTCCCCGGATTGCGCGGCGCCTGAAACTGCGGCCCTCAACGCTGCCAGCCGTGATCCGTGGCATGGAGGCGGTCATGAACCCGGGCGGCACAGCCTCCCACTGCTCTCTGCCCGGGATCAGGGTCGCGGGCAAGACCGGCACGGCACAACGTAGGCGACGCGGCGAGTATGTGGACGATGCGTGGTTCGTGGCCTTTGCGCCGGTGGAGAACCCGCGCATCGCCGTCTGCGTGTTCGTGGAGGAAGGCGGGCATGGCGGCGCGACGGCTGCACCCATAGCTCGAGCCATCATCGGTGAGTACCTGGGTGTGAAAGCCGCCGAGCCGTCAGGCGCCCCGGGAGCCGCAGACTGAGACAGCATGGTTCATAAGAGACTGGAGATTTGCCCATGAAGGTGATTACACCGTCCGACGGTCTGGTGATCAAGGAGAGCTGCCGCTTCGCCGAAGGGACCTATGTGCTGCCGCATGGCATGCGGATCGGCTCTCCCGGCATTGTCGTGGATGGAGGCGGGGCGAAACTCATGGGCGTCAATCGGACGGAGATCGGCCTGACACTCGAGGGCATGGATGGCGTGACCCTGCGCGGTCTCAGACTGTCCGATTATGCTTGGGGGATCGCGGCGCGTGATGCGAGCGAGATCATCGTTGAAGGATGTGAGGTGTCAGGCACGGCCGAAGTTGCGCCGAACACCGTCTTCCTCGACATATGGCGAACTGCCGACGATCCGTACGGCGCGGCGATTCTGCTGGATCGGGTTCATCAAAGTCGCGTTGCGGGATGTATGCTGCAGCACCAGCAAAACGGGTTGCTGACCTACGCCTGTCGTGGCCTCAAGGTCGTGGGCAATCATGCGTCCTACAACAGCGGGTTCGGCTTCCATCTATATGGAACGTGCGACAGCGAGTTCGAGACGAACTGCGCCGACTACTGCTGCCGCTTTGAGCCGCGCGAGGGCGGGCCGCACTTCGGACATATGGGGGCAGACGCGGCGGGGTTTGTGGCCGTCTATGGATCGTGTCGCAACGTGTTTCGCAACAACGCTGCTCGCCTCGGAGGCGACGGTTTCTTCCTCGCGGGCCTCGCGCCAGACGGGACTCCGTGCGGCTGCGATGATAACCTGTTCGAAGGCAACGACGGCTCGCTGAGCCCCAACATTGCCTTCGAAGCGACGTTCTGTCGCGGCAATGTCTTCCGCAACAACTATGCCGACCGATGCAACTACGGCTTCTGGCTGGGATTCTCGTGGGACACGCTCATCGAAGGCAACCGGATGATCATGAACCGCCAGGCCGGCATCGCGGTCGAGAACGGCCACGGGTACCGCGTGACCGGCAACACGATGCAGGCCAACGGCCACGGAATGCTGCTATGGTCTGTCTACGTTGCGCAGTTCGCCGAGCTTTACCCATCAAGCCTTACGAGCTATGCATGGGAGATCGTCGGCAACACCATGGTTCGCAATGGCAAGGGCATCAGGATCGCCGCAGACCAGGATCATGGCATCCGTCCAGCAGCTCCCGAGGGGTCGGGCAGGCCTGAATGCCGGCCGCATCACCATGCGATTCTGCGCAATGACATTCAGGACAACCGGGTTGGCATCGAGCTGCACGCGTGCGACCATACGACGATAGAGGGCAACATCCTCCATCGCAATGTGGAAGCCAACATCCGCGAAGAGGACTCGACCGAAACCGTCAAGCGCAACAACCTCGGCTCGGCGGGCGGCTATCTGTAGGGTCGCACAGGATCCCTATGAGACAGGAAACAGCGCACGGAGCTGCTCAGCGTTGGGCTGATTTCCGTAGTTGCTGATCTGGAAAGCCTCTGCGAACTGCGTGCCGGGCGGCACCATGTCGGGCCAACGCTGAGCCCAGCGTGCCGCTCGCTCTCGATACAGGCGTTCGATCCGCTGCCGCTGCGCCGCTGGATCCGTCGGGAAATCCGCGAACGCATCATGGGATCCCGCATTGTAGGGAATCCACTCCATGAACTGCGAGACATGAGCGGACACGGCATTGACCTTTTGCGCTATGGCGGCGTCTATTGGTATGACAACGTCCGGTTGGAAGGCTCCGAACTCGGTGAAGTCGTCTTGCCAGTAGGCCACGACGGGTAGACGGCGAAGGTGCGGCGTGTCGGGGCACGCGGGCGGTACGGTGAGCATATAGAGCGCGTCAAGCACTATCTGGGCGGTGTAGCGATGGTCGCGGTGGTAGTCGCAAGGGCGATTGGTTATCACGAGGTCCGGGCCATGACCGATCGGTCCGAAGCCTCGGATCGCCCGGATCATCGCTTCGGTCACCTCTTTGGTGACGTACACTTCGCCGTCATGCAGGCCGAGGCACCGGTACTCGCAACCGATAGCCGCCGCAGCGTCGGCAGCTTCGCCGCGCATTCGCTCGGCGAGCGCGCAAGGGTTGCGGATGTACTCCTCCGCGAAATGGCCCTTGTCTCCGTTGGTTACGGAGAGAAACCTGACCGTATCGCCGCGACGCACGAACAGCGCGGCCGTGCCTCCCATGGCCGACTCGCAGTCGTCGGGATGAGCGCCTACGCACAGGACATACACCGCCCTAACCTCCTTCGCCGTCGGACGAAATCCGAGGGCATGCTATACTGCCACCATGATTGTACTCATGCATGCGGGCGCAAGCGAATCTGAGGTGCAGGCCGTGAGCGATTTGATCGCCGATCGCGGGCTCAAGCCGTTGCAGCTTCCGGGCGGCGACCACACGGCGATCGGCATCGCCAGCGCCATTTCGCCCGACGAGCGCGAGAGCCTGGCCGACGTGTTGCGCAGCATGGCGGGAGTATCCAACGTCGTCCACGTGAGCCGACCATACAAGCTAGCGTCACGCGAGTTTCACCGGGCCTCGACGTTTGTGTCCGTAAAGGATATCGTCATCGGCGGCAGGGATCTCGTCGTGATGGCGGGTCCCTGCGCGATCGAGAGCCACGAACAGCTCATGGCGGCAGCGACGGCCGTCAAGGCGTCGGGCGCTCGAGTGCTGCGCGGAGGCGCGTTCAAGCCGCGCACATCGCCTTACTCGTTTCAGGGGCTCCAGCGCGACGGCCTTCGCATCATGCGCGACGTCGGCATGCAGACCGGTCTCGCCACCGTCACGGAGGTGATTGATCCCCATGATGTGGACACGGTGGCCGAGCATGTGGACATGCTGCAGATCGGCGCGAGGAACATGCAGAACTATGCGCTCCTCGTCGCCGCCGGGCGCAGCAGCAAGCCCATTCTCCTCAAGCGCGGGCCCAGCGCCACGATAGATGAGTTCCTCTTCGCCGCTGAGTATATCCTTCACGAGGGCAACGACCAGATTGTGCTCTGCGAGCGGGGGGTGCTGCCCCTGGACCGTACCTACACGCGCAACACTCTCGATGTTGCGGCGGTGCCCGTGCTCAAGGAGATCTCGCATCTGCCGGTCATCGTGGATCCCAGCCATGCTACGGGCCACGCACGCTATGTGCAGGCAGCCGCGCTGGCCGCGATAGCGGCTGGAGCCGACGGACTGATCGTCGAGGTTCACCCGGAGCCGAGACGAGCGCTTTCAGATGGCCAGCAGTCGCTGACGCCTGAGGGCTTCAGCGAGCTGATGCAGGCCGCCGCGCGCGTCGGCGGCGCCGTCGGCCGCACTGCAGACTGGTAGGCGAAGCTACTCCGAGCGCTGAAGCTCGCGGATGGCTGCCACGTCCTCCACACGGTCAACGTCGGTAGCGATCGCCGGATCATCGCTGACAAGCGCGCGTGCCGTCGCTCGGATCAGGCGAGATGCAGCGCGCTCGAGGGATCCGATGCTGACCAGACCCGCGCCCGTTACCACACTCAGTCCGACGATGACGGTCACCCCCAGCCCAAGCATCATGGCGAGCCGGAGGGGGCTCTTGCGATGGGCGTGAGCAGCCTCGATATGGCTCCGCGCGGCCAACAGAGCCGCGGGACGAACCAGGACCATGTTGCCGCCCGTGAAGCGGCCCTGACGTGTGGCCAGAGAGGTGCGCTTCATGGCGGGAAACGCTCTGGCGCAGACCTCTGCCCTGACGATCGGGTAGACCAGATCAGCGTCAACCTGCAGCGCCATGTCCATAAACCGGTCCACGGCGTGCGAGGTTAGAAACGGCATGTCTGCCGTGCAGATGCAGGCGCATGAGGCATCGCGGCAGGACTCGAGGCCTGCGAACAGGTTGTCCACAAAGCCGCCATGGTCGGCTATCCGATGGGCGCTTCCCGGTACATCGAGGTCCGTCACCGCATAGAGATCGGCGATGCGCCGCGCCTTGCTGAGCGACCTCACGGCAAGCTCGAGCATGGTGAGTGTGGGGGAGCCCGGGCCGGCTTCGGGATCCTGCACGCGCAGAAGCGAGCGATGGCGCAAGCCCGTGGCAGAGGAGAACTGCGGGTCGGCTGCGCCTCCTGCCATCACGATTGCCGGCACCCGGTAGCTGTTCATCTCAGGATAGGACCATCGCAAGGGCTGCAGTCGAGCCGACGAACTGCGACGCAACGGCGAACGGATAGGCCGTCCTCAGGCCATCGGCAATAGCGCGCGCGTCTTCCTGGGTATCGGCGACGCCGAAGACGGCAGAGCCGCTGCCGCAGAGCCGCACCGGCGACGCACCCGCCCGCGCCATGTCCTCCATCAGGTCGAGCACTGCAGGCGCCAGATTGGAGATCACCGTTTCAAAGTGGTTGCCGAGGGCATCACGCAGCGCCGACACCTTGCCGCTGCTGAGGGCGTCGCACACCGCCTCCGTATCGGACCGTCGGCGCCCGCCGCCGCGATCGAGCGCGTCGTACGCGTCACGAGTGGAGACGCCGCAGTTCGGTTGCGCAATGACCACCGGCAAGGGCGGCGATGATGGTACGGGGGCGATTATTTCGCCTCGTCCGCGAACCAGGGCAGTGCCGCCGAGGAGGAAGAAGGGCACATCGGACCCGATCTCGGCCGCCGCTGCAGTCAACGCATCGGGATCGGGCTTCCAAGCAACGAGGGCCGCCGCGGCCCTGAGGACTGCTGCAGCATCGGAGCTGCCTCCGCCCAGACCGGCCTCGACGGGTATGCGCTTCGTTATGTGGATGCGAAGTCCGATCGGAACTCCAGCTCGAAGCAGCACTGCCTCGGCCGCGCGAAATGCCGTGTTCTGCTGGTCGGTGGGTATATGGTTCCGCCACTCGGGAATAGCTGAGGCATCGCACGTTACCTCGACGTCGCCTCGGTCGGTAGTCTCGATCACGATGGTGTCGGCGAGGCCGATCGTCTGCATCACACTGACGATATCATGGAAACCGTCGGGGCGCAGGGGCCCGACGTCCAGGGAGAGGTTGACCTTGGCGCAGGCCAGCGCGGTTGCCCGCCTTGGTTGCATCGGGTCCGTGAACTGAGGATGAGGGCGCCGACAGGCGGGTCGGCGCCCCGCGATGCAACTACACGATCTCGACGGTCGCGCCCTGCTCTTCGAGCTTGGCCTTGATCGACTCCGCCTCTTCCTTGTTGACGCCCTGCTTCACGGGTTGCGGAGCGCCTTCGACCAGATCCTTGGCTTCCTTGAGGCCGAGCGAGACGACCTCGCGGACCGCCTTGATGACGTTGATCTTCTTGTCGCCGGCGGCCTTGAGTATTACATCGAAGGAGGTCTTCTCCTCCTCCGCAGGCGCCGCCTCTGCAGCGGCGGCTGCGACCGGACCTGCTGCCGCCACGGCGACCGGCGCTGCCGACACGCCCCACTTGTCCTGGATAGCCTTGGTAAGCTCAACCAGCTCGAGCACGCTGAGCTGTTCGAGCTGCTCGATCAATCCTTGAATGTCTGCCATCGTTGTTTTCCCTTTCCTATGCTGCCTGCGCCTGTCGCTGATCCGCGAGCGCCTGCAGCGTCCTCACAAACTCACTGGCCGCGCCCTGAAGTGTCCCGACAAAGTTGGACAATGGCGCCTGAAGCGTGCCGAGCACTTGGCCCTGGAGCACTTGCTTGGGCGGCGCCTTCGATAGGGCGGTCACGTCGTCCGCGCTGAAGACGCGTCCATCGAGCCAACCGCCTTTGACGGCGACATCGGGCTTGCGCAGATCACGCAGAAACGTCAGGAGCGTCTTCGATGTCGCCACCGGATCGTCAAGCGCGATGGCGACGGCGGTCGGCCCGGACAGCAGGGAGAGAAGCGCTTCAGGAGCGCCGTCACCCAGCGCACGGCGGAACAGCGTGTTCTTGACGACATGGAACTCGCCGCTCGTGGACCGCAGGGCGCGTCGAAGTTCGGTGATCTCGCTCACCGTCAGCCCGCGGTAGTTGGTGAAGATGATGCAAGCCGCTCGGTCCAGCGTGGCCTGCATGGCTGCCACCGTCTCCACCTTGTCGGCGCGCGGGCCCTTTCTTAGCATGTTGTGTCTCACCTCCTCGAAGGGACGGCATGAAGCCGACCCGGTATACGGAGCGACGGTCTGATGCGGCACGACCGGTCATGCCGAGGACGAGACAGAGAATGGGGCAACGTCGGGGGAAGACAGGCGACGACATGACGCCTGTGGTGCCCTCCCTCGGCGGGACGCGACATGCAGCCGCATTTGAGCCCGAGCTCCCGCTGTCTTCGGCAGGCTGCTCCCTCCCGGGAGCGACAGGACATTATACCCCGATTGCTGCGAAACAGCTTGCACTACGCGGCGCGTGCTTCCGTGTCGGGCTCTCAGGGAACCGGGAAGGTAACGCGAGCGACGATACCGCCGGCGTCGTGATCGCTGGTCATGGTGAAGGTGCCGTTGAGGCCGCCGCGGACCAGATCCGATACGATGCGTAGACCGAGCCGGCCCTTCATGGACGGATCGAAGCCCTCCGGGAGGGGGTGACCGTCGTTGAGGACTGTGACCGTGATCTCCGCATCGGTCTTACGGGCCTCCACCAGAATGCGCCCCTGGTCGAGGTCCGAGAAACCGTGCTCCACGGCGTTCTGCACGAGCTCGTTGAGGACGAGGGCGAACGTCGTGGCGTGGCTCAGAGGAAGCCGAATGTCGGGGCCCGCGAACTCGGTGACGATGCTCTTTCCGGGCGCAACGACGCTCTGTTTGGTCGCAAAGAGAATGTGCTCGGCAAGGCGCCCGATGCTGACGCTGTCGAGATCGTCGCGGAGGAGCAGCTCATGGACCGCTGCGATCGCCTGGATACGACTGAGCGTGTCGTTCATGGCCTCCTCGACGGTGGCGAATCCGCCGTACCGCATCTGCAGGCGCACGAGACTCGCGATCTGCTGCAGGTTGTTCTTTACGCGATGATTCATCTCCTGAATGACGGCGGACTTCATCATCAAGCGTGCTGTCTGAATGGCTAACGCCGCCTGCGCTCCCAGAGCCTGCAGAATGGCCAGCTCCTCCGGCGGAAACTCGTGCACGCGCTCGGTGTAGCAGTTCAGAACGCCAAGCACCTCGCCGGTGATCATGAGCGGTACCGAAGCCAGCGAAGTCAGCCCGGCTCGTTCGGCTATGTCAGGGAAGCGAGTGTGGGGATGCTTCTTGACATCGGGCACGGTCATGATCCGGCCCTGCAGCACCGCTCTGCCTGCGATGCTCTCGCCGAGCCTGATGGGCGGTTTGTGGACGTACTCGGGGATCGGCGCGCGCCCATCGGAGCCGCACGTTGCCTTGATTACCAGCTCCTGCGTCTGATGGTTGACAAGCATGACCGTGCATATCTTATAGGACATCGCCCGAGCCGTGAGCTGGACGAACTTCAGCAGCATGTCGTCGAGGTAGACATTCGACATGATGGTCCGACTGACTTCGGACAACTGCTGGAGCTGCACCGCAGTTCGCTCCAGATCGCGGGTGCGGCTGGCCTTTTCAATGGCTCCGGCGACCTGTCCGGCAATGCCGGATAGCAGTCGCATCTGATGCTTGGTGTACTCGCGGGGCTCGCGCGTTCGGACGTTCACCACGCCAAGAACGCGGCCGCGCGAGAGCAGCGGCACGGACAGGATGCTCTCGAACTGCTCCTCATGGATCTCCGGGAAGAATCGGAAGCGATCGTCCTCATAGGCGTTCTTGGGAACGGCAACCGGCTTCCTCTCCTTGGCGGCCCAGCCCGTGATGCCTTCGCCGACCTTGAGCCGGATTTTGCCGATCATGGACTGGCCGGTTTCATCGGCTGCGCGCAGCACCAGCTCATTGGTCTTGGGGTCCAGCAGGTATATCTGGCAGGAGTCCGTTCGCGTCACGTGGATGGCCACTTCCACGGTCACCTGCAGCATGTCCTCGAGATCGAAGGCGGCGCCGGTTGCCTCACCCACGCGCCGGAGCGCATCGGCTTCTGACCGTCTCTCGTCGAGCTCCTCGCGCAGAGACTGGATCATCTGCTCTGCTTTCAGCAAGGCGGCGTCCCGCACCTCAATCTCCCTGCGGAGGGTCTCCGGATCGGAGGCCACGAGATCAGCCGCAGGCAGCGGCGTCTCGCCGGTCGTCGGGTGCCGGAAGATATTGCGAAAGCGAACTTTGAAGCGTCCGCCCCGAGAAGACGATGACATGATGAGCCTATCTGATAGCGCCGGCGCCAGGCATGGCTGCCGAGCGGCGCTGCTCGGTCAGAGTCCTAGACATTGTGAGCCAGGATGATCGCTTCGGCAATGTCGCGCATGGACTTGCGGGTGTTCATGCTCTGCACCTGGATACGCCGGAACGCTTCCTGTTCCTTGAGGCCGTACTGGTCCATCAGGATGCCTTTGGCGCGATCCACCGACTTGCGCGTCTCCAGCTTGTCCTCGAGGTCGCGAGCCTCGCGTTCGAGCGCAAGGTGCTCCTGCCACCGACTCAGCGTGATCTCCACAGCCGGCACAATATCGGACTGCTTGAAGGGCTTTACCAGGTAGTAGTACACGCCCGCATCCTTGGCCCGGTCAATCAGATCGGACTCGTAGTAGGCGGTCAGCAGCAGCACGGGCGCGATCTGCTCGGCGTGGATTGCTTTGGCGACATCAATGCCATCCATGATCGGCATCTTGATGTCCAGGATCACGACGTCGGGCGTCAAGGCGCGAACTGCCTCCAGCGCCTTGACGCCGTCCGCCGCCTCCGCGACGACGGCATAGCCGAGCTCCTCGAGCGTGTTCTTGAGATCGATCCTGATCAGCGGCTCGTCGTCGGCGATCACGATGCGTAGTTGTCTTTCCGATGGTGGCGTCTCTGTCACGGTATCTACTCCGAAAGGGTCTTCAGGGCGGTCAGGCAATGAGCAGGGGGCGCGGCACGTACTGCAGACTGGGGGGCGTCGGGAAAACGCAGGTTCGGCGAACCTCCTGCTGCCGCTCCACGAGGGAGCGAAACGGTGTATTCACGGTCGACACCCTTGGCGACCGCGATGTTGAGGGAATGATCGTAGCTTGACCGTCGCTGGGCATCATTGTACAATACGCGGGCTTGCCAAGTCAAAGAACGTTCGGCGCCAGGGCGCTCCCGACCAACGGCTTGCACAACATCAGGGGAACACGGAATACCGATTTGGGTAGCGCGTCACGTTCGGAACGCCAGGCTGATGAGGCGTCTGCAAAGGACAGCCGTGCGCCAGCCGGCTGGCGCAGCGCGCTGTGGCCGACGCTCGCGTACCTCATCTACTGGCAGGCCGCGCCGCGCGTGCGTGATGAGCGCATTGGCACGGTCGTGCTGTCAACCCTCGTCTCCCTCGTTCTCGTCGTCGTCCTGGCTGCTTCCTACGGCAGAGCGGTCCGAAGCCTTCGTGCGGCGCTGGCGCTGACGGTTTGCGCCACCGTCGCCGCGGTACCGTTGCGACTGATGGTGGCGATGGGTAAGCCCATGGCGCCGTGGAGCTGGCTCCTGTCCGTTGCGGGCCTGGCAGACCTCGCGTTCATCGCGCTCGGGGCTGGCCTCGGCATCCTGCTGTCCCGTTTGATTCGCAGCGCCAACATGGTGCCGCCGGTTGCGGCAGTGTTGGCTCTCGTGGATGTGTGGACCGTGACCCTGGGCGGACCGGTGCATCAGATCATGGAGAGCGAGGCGCCCGCTGCGCAGCGCGTGGCGGAAGCGATGACCGTGAAGCTGCCGACAACGACGGCGGGAGCGGCTCCGATCGCCGTGGTCGGCTTTGCCGACTTCCTCTTTATCGCCTTCTTTGTCGCCGCCATGTGTCGCTTTGCCGGAGAGCGTGAGGGCTTCGCGCGAACCGTCTGGCCGCTGTCAGTGGTGCTCGGCCTGTACATGCTCGTCGTACTGATCACCGGCTGGCGCATGCCGGCGCTGGTGCCGATGGCGGTCGTGGTGGTGGCGGCTCATTGGCGCCGGTTCCGCTATTCGCGCAGTGAGGCCTTCGCGTTGCTGTATGCTGCGATTCTGGTGGCGGCGATCGTGGGCGCAGGCGCGTTCCTTCGCCGTTGATACCCGTCCGTGCGGGCGCACACCGGCTAACGCAGTTTCTTTCGGCGAAGATAGGACAGCAGTCGGTCGGGATAGTCGGTCTGTAGCGCGTCGGCCCCCAGGTCCACTGCAGCTTGCCACCCGGCCTCGTTGTCGGTGTCTCCCATGACGTCCATCCAGACGGTCGCGCCGCGACGATGGGCTTCGTCCACCTGCTCGCGTGTCCATTCGAGCAGGTGACCGTCCATTGCTTCAGGATGCAGCCTGCTGACCAGAGCGTCCATTGCGGCCAGGTCGGCGGGATGGCCCGGCATGATCGCCATCGCGGGCATGAGCCGCCGGTACTCCGCCAGGCGGTCGGGCGAACCGTAGACGATGGCCTTCCGGCCGAACCGCAGCGCGTCAAGCACGCGCATCACCTCGCCGACCGGGGCATCCTTGTGATCAATGTACAGCCCGATGCGCGCACGGCATAGCCGCACAACCGCCTCGAATGTCGGGACACGCTCATGGACGTCCGGGAAGCGATCGGACCGTATGGCGAGCTTGCCTATCTCGGCCAGGGTCAGCTTCGCGATGTCGCCCGTGCCGTTCGTGGTTCTGTCCACGGTGCGGTCATGCATGACTACCAGATGTCCGTCCGCCGAGCATCCTACATCCACTTCGACGTAGTCCGCCCGCAAACGTATTGCCTTGCGGAACGCCGTGAGCGTGTTCTCGGGCGCCACGCCGGCGCCGCCACGATGGGCGACGACGAGCACCGGCGGTCGCGCCTTCGGCGACGTGACTGCAGGAACGAGCGAACAGGCGCTCATCATCGTGATCATTGCTATCGTCAGTCGCATAGTCATGGACGCCAGATGAGCGGCTCGCTGTCGGCGTCACCCTCGTTCATCGGGCCGAGCGCTTCATCAGGCGTGATGATGGGTGACGACGATGACGTGGGCTGCATTCTGTCCTTCGGGACGATCGAGATCGCCAGTCGCAAGCGAACGGCCTCCTTCAGGAACCACCAGTGTTCTTCCGTCGCGCAGGCTCCGTCGTGGGCCAGAGCCAGGCTGTGCATGGCTAGATCGGACCTGCCCGCGCCAAGCCACACAAGGGCGTCGTCCTCAAGCCACTGAATGACCGACTGCCGAATCGTTGCGGGATACAGACTCGGGATGGCCTCTGAGATGGAGCGATCGAGCATCTCGCGGACCTGGGTCGGACTCAGCAAGACCCTGCTATGCTGCATTTCGCGAACCTGTCCGGCAAGCTCGTCGAAACGTCGGCGGTCCACAGACCCCATGAGCGCGGTGATGGTTGCCATCCAGACATGGTCCTCCCGCGAGGGCTTGCTCCACGACGAGGGCAACCCGCCGAGCATGGCGTAGGCGGGATGCTCGGGGTACTCCGCGTCAGGCGGGCCGATGCGATCCAACGCGGCCGAGAGACCGATGGGCATGAGCAGGCCTTGGTCGCGATTGACCTGCACCGCCTGCTGGACGCGAAACCGGGCGAAGTCAACGGGTACGACGGCAGCGCATGGCGGCTCCGCATCGTCTGTCTCCTCGTCCTGCTGAATGAGCTCCTCGATCGTGTCGACGTTCTGGGGCAAAGCCGCGACCGCCCCGAACATGTCCAGAACGACGGCAGTGACAGGCTGACTCGTCTGTGTCGCCGCAAACGCTATGGTGCGCCTGCCGGGCGGCTCGAGCGTCGTCATGGCTGCCACCTCGAGCTTTCTGGGAGTCGCACGGTTAGCCTGCGGAGGCGCTGAGGGTTCCGCCGATGCATCGGCGCGGATGCCTCGCTGACGCAGGAGGAACAGTGCGCGCCGCGCATCTTTGGCACGGCTCGGCGCCTCGGAGTGCGCTAAGACAGCGAGCTGGTTCGCAGCCGATTCATCGGCCTGATTGTACAGGGACGCCACCTCAGCGTCTGCGAAGCTGGCGGTGTGTCCGTGGGATGCTCGGGGTTGGCGCTTCTGTTTGGCCACGGTCTACTCCGGTGACATGGATTGGCGACAAACGGTGTGTGCAAGGACTTGCGTGTCCGTCAGGCGTCAGAATCGCGGCGGCGTCGTGGTCTGATCCAGAAGCCGCTGTGCCATCATTGCCGACTCCGTCCCCGGCGCGGCCCCGATGGCTCGCGTCCAACACTCGCGAGCGGCGTCCAGATCCCCGAGCGCCTGTGCCTGCAGTCCCGCAGCCAGATACTCTCGGGCAAGAGCCTCGCTTTGGCTCGGGGCGCCTGTCGACGGCGATGTCTCCGCATCGCGGAGTTCCAGTCTGCCAGACTCGCCGCTAGGAACACCTGATCGCCCACGCAACCGGACTACAGCGTCAAGGTTCTCCTGGGCGTTGGCAAGCTCCTGCAGGTCGGTCTGCGACAGCCCATCGGGCAGGCGCGCGTACAGATCGAGCACGGCCTGAAATCTCGCCGCGGCTTGGTCGAGGCGCCCAAGGTCTGCGGCGCGGATCCCCAGTCGGTTGAGAACCGTGGCGAGGTTCGTTCTCGCCACGCGGCCTTCGGGCGACCTCGGCGATGCGGCGAGAACGCGCTCATACTTGCTGGCGGCTCCCTCCAGATCGCCCGACTGCACGAGACCGGCCGCCTCAGCCATCATCATCTGAAGCGCCTGGACTGCGCCGTAGCTGCGGTGCTGTTCGTACGAGCGCACGAACAGCAAGACAGACCCGAGCAGAATAGCCGCCAGCACGAAGCTGATCGTCATGATGTTCAGGAAGGTTCGGACACCGGGACCAATGAGCGGCTCCCTTGGGCGCACAAAGGGGGCCGAGGGCGGCGCCTGGGGCGATGGCGCCGCTGTCTGCGGCGAGCCCCATGTGGCGAAGGGGCCAACCACGGCGCCGCTCTGGGGAGCGGGTGGCTGAGGTCCGGCGCCCGTGTAGACCGGAGGAACCGTTCCTGCCGGCGCCGGGGGCTGCCAGGGAGAGGGAGTGGGCGACCACGCTGACGGAGAACCGAGCGGCGCAGGTGCGGCGTTCGGGTGAACCGTGGCCTGCGCTGCCTGGGGGGGCGATGCGCTGAAAGCCGCCGGCAATGCGAGGGAGTCTTTGAGAGCGGCGCGCATCTCGGCTGCCGACTGGTAGCGCATCGAGGGGTCCTTGCTCAGGGCACGACTGATGATGCGCTCGAGAGGATAGGGAACGCCCATCAGGGGCGGCGGCTCAGCGTGCATGATGGCGTAGGTGATGCTCACGACGCTGTCGCCGGTGAAGGGCTTGCGTCCTGCCACCATCTCGTACAGGACGACCCCCAGGCTGAACAGATCGGAACGGTGGTCCACGAAGCGCCCCTCGATCTGCTCCGGCGACATGTAGCTGGGAGTTCCGAAGACCTGCCCATCGCCAGTGAGGGATGCCTCTTCGGAGAGCCGGGCGATGCCGAAGTCGGTCAGCTTGATCAACCCGTCTGGAAGCATGTGAATGTTGTCGGGCTTCACGTCGCGATGGATCACGCTGTGAGCATGAGCGTGCGCGAGCGCCGAAAGAACCTGGCTGCCGATATCGACTGCTTCCGGGGGCGCAAGAGCCCCGCGAGCCTGAAGAGTATCGCGGAGCGTTCCGCCCTCCAGATACTCCATGGCGATGTAGTACCGCCCGTTGTCCTCCCCGAAATCGTAGACCGTGACGATGTTATGATGGGAGAGCTTGCCGGCTGCCCGCGCCTCCCGGTTGAAGCGCTCGACCCGCTCGGCTCGAGCTGCGCCGGTGAGGTTCGGCGGTATCAACAGCTCTTTGATGGCCAGACGCCGCCCCATGGTGATGTCCACGGCCTCGTAGACGACATCATTGGACCGCGCTATCTCGCGGACGATCTTGTACTTGCGCGCTATGATGTCCGTGGTCACCGCCATGGGTTGGATGGGGTAGGGGCGATGGACATCTCGCCCCTACGTCTCAGATGATTTGTTCGACGGGCGTCGCGAACATCCGTATGGCCAGTCTGCCTTCTCGTTCCGCCACGAGCTCCTCGATGCGTTGCCGCATGGTCTCAATCTGCTCGTCGGTCATGGCGCTCATGATGATCGAGTTGAGCCCCGGCCAGATGGGGGAGCCTTCTCTCCTCCCATGGGAGCCGTTGCCGAACGCATCGGTGAGCCGCGTATAGCCGCTGGCTCCTGCCTCCGTCAGCATCGCCATCACGCGCTCATCAACGCTGGCTTCACATACGATGAATGTCAGTCGCATAGTACCTTCCTCTCGTTCTACGGCTGAGGACGGGGTGAGCGTCGCAGACGGTTCCGCATTCTCGCCACGAACTCGCCGGCGTCGTCAAAGTACGTGTAGACGCACGGTATGACGACGAGCGTCAGCAACATGGAGAGGAGCAAGCCGCCGATCACCGGCGTCGCCAACGGTGCGCGGAACTCAGCCCCGCGGCCCAGACCCAGGGCCGTGGGCAGCATGCCGAACACCATGGCAATGGTGGTCATGAGGATCGGCCGCAACCGTGTCGGTCCTGCCTCCAGGAGCGCTTCGTTCCGTGCCTTGCCGCGAGCCCGCAAGGTGTTGGTATAGTCCACCAGCAGAATCGCGTTCTTGGTCACCAGTCCCACGAGCATGATGATACCGATCATGGCCACGATTGTCAGGGCATGGCCGGCTACCATCAGTCCGAGAAGCGCGCCGATCATAGCCTGAGGCAGCGACAGCATGATGACGAGCGGATACAGCAGGTTGTCGAACAGGGCCGCCATCAGCATGTAGACCAGCACGATCGAGAGACCCAGAGCGGCGAACAGGTAGACACCCTCTTGCTGCTGCACGCGGTTCTCGCCGCCCCACTGATAGGTGATGGCGCCGAAGTCGAGCTTCTGCTCGGCGATCTGTCGGTCAATGTCCAGCCGGATATTGCCGGGGGCGTAGCCCGGTCGCACGTCAGCCGTCACCGACACGAGCCGTTGGCGGTCCATGCGGTTGATGGAGGTCGGGCCCTCTGCCAGCGTCACTCTGGCTACGTCGCCGAGTCGAACGGGTTCCATGCGGCCGCCGGGGCCGGCAACCTGGCCGACGACAATCGTGGGGAGCTCTGAGGTGTTGCGGCGGTAGTTCTCGGCGAAGTTGACCCGTATCTTGTACTCGTTACCGTTTTCGCGGAACACGGTGCTGGTGTCGCCCTCGAGCGACGCGCGCAGGTTCAGGGCGATCTGAGCGACGCTGAGGCCGTAGGAGGCGCACTTGTCGCGGTCGATCTCGATCCGCTGTTCCGGACGCCCGATCCGGCTGCTGACATCGGCGTTGATGACGCCCGGGGTCTTGCGGAACATGGCGAGCAACTGACCGGCGAGCTCATTCATCTTGCCGAAGTCGGAGCCGAGCAGGTCAATCTGCAGAGGAGATCCTCCGCCACGGAATCCGCTGACCTCGGAGACCTTGATGGTGGCTCCCGGGATCGAACCGATCTTCTTGCGTACCTCGTCGGCTACCTCGGAGGCCGGACGGCGTCGTAGGCCCTCCTTCTTGGCGAAGGGGTTGACCGACTCGGCAAGACTGATCTTCTGCCGAAGCTTGATCGTTACGGTGAAGTACTGCGTACCGACAGATGCCGCCCCTCGCGCACCTGCGCTCGTGGCGCCGATGTTGGTGAAGATGTTCTCTACATCGGGCACCGTAACGATGGTGTCTTCGATAGCGAGCGCGACCCGTCGCGTGCGTTCGAGAGACGTGCCTGCCGGCAACTCGCCAGCCACCGATATCGTGCCCTGGTCCTGGTCGGGAGCGAAGCGGAAGTTCAGCAGCGGCCTGCCGGCGGCCATGCCGAGGCCAAACGCGAGAAACACCGATGCGACGCCTGCGCCGGTCACGATCAGCCCGAGTATGCGGTAACGCCACAGCAACAGAATGCCGACCACGCCGAACCCAACCGCAAGCGGAAGCAGCCACGTCGCAATAGCCGTCCGCGCCACGGAGGTGATGATCGTCAGGAACACCAGCACGAGAAGCCCGCTGCCGGTGTAGACCACGACGCCCCGATAGCGCAGCGCCCAGGCCAGCACCGAGCGGTAGATGCGGTCCAGCGCATGGTAGAAGCGTGTGATTAGGCCGAAGAAGCCGCGTTCAGCTTCGACGGCCTCGCCGGCGCGGTACCATCGCGCTGCGAGCATCGGCGTGAGCGTGAAGGACATGAGCAGCGAGAACAGCGTGGCAGAAGCGATCGTGATGCCGAAGGACTTGAAGAACTGGCCGACGATGCCTCCCATGAAGGCGATCGGAACAAAAACCACCACGTCGGTCAGAGTGATCGCGATGGCGGCTAGCCCGATCTCGCCGCGTCCGTTGATGGCCGCTTCCACGGGTTGCTCGCCGCGCGCAAGGTGCCGGTAGATATTCTCCAGCACCACGATGCTGTCGTCCACGAGGATGCCGACCGCAAGCGACAGCGCCAGCATCGTCATGGTGTTCAGGGTGAACCCAGAAGCGTACATCGGCAGGAATGTCGCAATGACCGATGTGGGAATCGCGAGGGCGACAATGAGCGTTCCGCGGAGGTTGTGCAGGAAGAAGAACACAACGGCAACAGCGAGGAACGCGCCCAGGATGAGGCTGACGACGACGTCGTGGACGGAGTCCTCAACGTTGACCGACAGGTCCTGGTTCAGCACGAAGTCAACGTCTTTGGGGAGTTCGGCTTCCAGCCGCGCAATCTCCGCCCGCACTAGTTTGGCGATCTCGACGGTGTTGCCTTCGGAGGTTTTCTGGATGACAATCGCGACCGAGTCCTGGCGGTTGATGCGGCTGAGCTCTCGCATCTCCTCGGTCGTGTCGCGAACGTCGGCGATGTCCGAAAGCCGAACGGTCCTTCCGTCGGGCATCTTGAGGGATGTCGCGGCTATGGTGGCCACATCGCGGTATTCGCCGACCACACGGACGCTGTATTCGCGATTGCCCTCCGTGATTCTGCCAACGGGGAAGTTCAGCGTGCTCGCCTTGATCAGCGCCACAAGCTGCTGGATGCCGATACCGTAGGCGTCGAGCCGTTCCTTGCGGACGCCCACGCTGATCTCGCGAATCTCGCCGCCCGACACCGTCACAGCGGCGATACCGCTGATCTTGCTCAAGCGCGGTTTGATAACGTTATCAGCGAGATCGCGGATGTCGCGGCTCGGACGCTTGCCGACGATTCCGTAGTAGATGATCGGCTGTGAGTTGACATCGAACTTCAGCACGACGGGAGTCGTGCTGTCCTCGGGCAATGCCGCCTGTATGGCGCCGACCTTCTCGCGTACATCCGACGCTGCCACGTCCGATGACACGCCGATGTTGAACTCGATGGTGACGGCCGACTGGCCTTCCTGCGACGTGGAGGTGATGGTCTTGACACCGTTGACGCTCGCGACGGCATCCTCGATCTTCTTGGTGATCTGGCTCTCCACTTCCTGAGGGCCGGCCCCGGGATACACGGTGATCACCGCGATGAACGGCAGGTCTACCTGAGGGTTGAGCTCGAGGCTCATCTTGCTGCGCGAGAACAGGCCAAGAACGATGAGCGCCGACACGAGCATGAGAATGAACACGGGTCGGCGAATGGCGAGATTGGTGAGCCACATGGCGCTAGCGGTCCTCTGCCTGACCTGCCGAGGCCTGCTTCACTGCCACGACATCGCCATCTTGCAGTCCGCTCTGGCCGACGATGACAACCGACTCGCCTGCCTTGAGGCCAGACAGCACCTCCGCCGTATGGCTGTTGATGTATCCCAGGCGCACCTTCCGCCGAGTCGCTTTGGAAGCATCCCCTACGACGAACACCGACGCGGAGCCGTTGGAAGCGTCGAACACGACTGCGTCCTTGTTGATAAGCACGGCGTCACTGTGAACGCCGGTCACCACGGATCCTCGTGCGAACATCTCAGGCCGCAGGCGTGGGTCGTGCCGATCGAAGTCCACTCTGAGGGTGAAGCTCCGAGCGGCAGCGGAAGCCACGGGCAGTATACGCGTCACCCGGCCCGTAAGCTTTAGGTCGGGCAGCGCATCAATGGTGACGTTGACGCGCTGTCCCGGCCGCACTTCCTGATACTGTGTCTCGGAGAGTGTCGCTTGGAAGTAGACCGACTCAGGCGACACGATGCGCAGTATGGGCGCACCGGCCCCCACCTGCTGGCCAGGCTCCGCCATGCGAGCGGCCACGTATCCTGAGATCGGGCTGCGCACATACGCGCCCTGCATGTTGTTGTTGGCAAGCGTGACGGCAGCGCGAGCCTGTCGGACCGCCTGAACGGCAGCTTCGACGCCGGCCTTTGCGGATCGCAGCCCAGCTCTGGCGTTGGCGACATCGGCCTTGCGAAGCTCAACCATCTCCCGATCGGCTTCCGCCTTCTTCAGACCTTCTCTGGCCTGATCTACTGCGAGCTCAGCACGCCGGATGTCCTCTCTCCGAGCGCCCTCCTTGACGAGGGACAGAGTCTCCTGGGCCGAGCGATAGCTTGCTTCTGCCGCCTCGTAGGCGGTTCGAACCTGGTCGAGCTGACTGGCCGAGATGGCTTGCTCATTGGCGAGCGACTCCATGCGCTTCAGATCCGCCGCCGCTTTGTTGAGGTTGGCTCGCGCAGCGCGCACCTGCTGCTCTGCCTGCTCGCGCTCCTGAGCGCGAGCGCCTTGCCGGATCACGGCCAGCGCTTGCTCGGCCGAGGCCAGCGCGGCCTTCGCAACCTCCAACCCTGCGCGCGTGCTTCGGTCGGTCAGAGTGAGGTTGGTCTCCGCCTGCTTCACCTGGTTGGTCGCCTGTTCGGCGAGAGCGTCTGCCTGCCCCTGACGCGTGAGCGCAGATTCGAGGCTGGCCTGAGCGGATGCAAGCTGGGCGCGGTAGTCGGAAACGTCCATCATCGCGACGATCTGACCCGACTGGACGGGATCGCCTGCGCGAAGGTGAACGGCGCCAACCTTGCCGGCAAGCCGAGCGCCCACGGTGACATCCTGAAGGGCGACCAGCGAGCCGGTCACTTCCACCGACTGAACGATGGTGCCGCTCCTGGCGGGTTCGACGGTGACCGGGACGCCCGCTGGTTCGGCAGACGCTGGCTCCGCCATCTGCGGCCTGCGTCCGCAGCCCGAGACGCTCACGGCCAGGGCCATCACCGCGGCCAGAGCCAGCCGGCTGTCGATTCGGGCGGCGCAGAGCCGGCTCGGGGCGCCTTTGCGCCACAACCGTCGGCGAGCATGCTCTACGGAAACCGCATCAGCGGCGGTTGGGAAGTCCTTGGGTCTCACTTGCTGTTGGCTCCATGTTTCTGTGAAGTCGGCGGCTTAGGCAGCCCCGGTTCCGCCCCGCCGTTGTAGGCGTAGCGGCCGAGCGCCCTCATCAGTCGCGTGAAGGCTGTCTCAATGTCGTAGAGGGCGTTGATCCGGTTGGTTTGGGCCTGCGTCAGCGCCGTCTGGGCATCGCTGATTTCAAGGAGTGGCGAACCTCCGGGTACGAGCGTCACGCCTGCCTGATAGCGCACCTGCGCCAGTCGGTAGGCCTCCTCGGCCTGGGCCAGTCCTGCGTTGGCAACGGTCAGCCTGTCGGTCGCGTCCTGATAGGAGATCAGTGCCTGGCGTACGTCGAGCGCGACGCCTTCCTGAGCCTGTTGTCGGCCAAGCTCGGCGGCCTCGATCGAGGCTCGCGCCTGCTGGCGCCGCGCGGTTGCGACGCCGGCATCGAAGATCGGCACCGATGCGCGGGCCACCGCGGCCCATGAGGATTTCCTCCCGAATGCCCCGGTGTCCGGGGTGTACTGGAGGTTCCAGGCCAGGCCGACGCTCGGGAGCTGGCTCCGGCTGGCAAGCGCATAGCCCTTGCGCGCGGCCTGTATGCCCGTCTCTGCCTGAAGCACCTCGGGGCGAGCCTTGTAGGCTTCTTGCAGAGCCGCATCAAGGTCAGGCGCCGAGCGCTGCGGCGTCTCGCTGATACCGCCTTCGAGCTTCAGAGGCGTGGCCTGATCGAGACCCAGCAGACGGTTAAGGGCAGCATGGGCGAGCGCAACCCTGTTGCGGGCGCTCACGACGCTCTGACGGGCATTGGCAAGCTCGGCTTGCGCTCGCACGACATCGAACTTCGTGCCGGTCCCCGCCTTGAGGTGGGTCTCCGAGATACGCACGCGGTCCTGTGCGTTGGTCTCAGCCTGGGTGGCGACTGCAACGAATGCCTCGGCTCGCAAAGCGTCATAGAACGCCACGGTGACATCCTGAACGAGCTGATTGCGCTGGCGGTTGTACTCAAGCCGCGCGATCACATACTGATATTCGGACAGGGATGCTGCCGAGCCGATCAGGCCAAAGACGTCCAGCGGAAGGGCGGCCGTAACGGTTGCACTCTTCTGGTCTTGCTTGACGATCGTGATGCTCTGCGAGGTCTCCGGACCGAGCTGTGCCGTGACGCCCTGATCGAGATGCGTTAGCGACAGGTCGGCGCTCAGGGTAGGGAGGAACGCCGCCCGGCTCTCGTTGACGGCGCCGCGAGCCTTGAGGACGTCTCGGGCCGAGGCCTGAAGACCGGGATTGTTGCGGAGCGCTGTCTCAATGGCCTGCTGAACGCTAAGAACGCGTGTCTGCGCAGACGCCTGCGTCTCATTGGACTTGAGCGACGTGTCGGCCGGTGCGCCTCCTCCGAGGAGGATAAGCGACGCAACGAGCGCGGACACTGCTACACGCTTCGACATGGTGAACTCTCCTTGATAGTGGCCGACAAGTCGGCGCTGACGTGGCAAGGCGGCTCCAGACTCCTTGCCAGCAGACGGCTAAGCTCTGCGGCGAGATATCCGGCCCGCGACTCCCACTCGGCGTCGGACAGCCGGCCGTGAATGACAAAGAATGTCGTGTCGGTGCCGAGAATAACATCGGCCACGATGCGTGGATCGAGGTCGGCGCGGATCCGATTGGCTGCCTGCTGCCGCACGAGATACTCGACGATGGCCTGGACGGTTTCGCTGATGTAGCGCCTGCTGATGGATGCCAGTTCACTGTCGCGCAGCATCTCTGCGGCATGCATCCTGAAACCCGGCGCGTTCTCGCG
This sequence comes from Chthonomonadales bacterium, assembly GCA_012517255.1. Lineage (GTDB taxonomy): Bacteria > Armatimonadota > Chthonomonadetes > Chthonomonadales > CAJBBX01 > JAAYVH01. The sequence goes on along the minus strand of JAAYVH010000293.1, from coordinate 2,698 downwards.
GAGCGTCGCAAGGTGGTCGCGAATAAGATCGTGCAGTACCTCGGACAGTGGGCGCTCAGCGGCCTGCTGGAGGAGCGCTACGGCCCGCGGATGCCACCAATGCTCATGCCAGCATGCCTCGATCAATGCGGCCTTGCTGGGGAAGTAATGGTAGAGAAGACCCTCCGTGACCCCCACTGCGCGCGCGATGTCACGGATAGTTGTCCCCTCGTAGCCTTTTTCGCAGAACAGGCGGACGGCGGCTTGCAGTATCTCGGTACGCCGCTGTTCGGGCGTCTGTCGGCGTTGCTCGGATGTTCCGCTCAGAACACAAACTCCTGTTGATTAAACGTTCACTCAACAATACCACACTTGTGCCGCGTCAGTTTCGCCATTGCCGCCATCCAGTACTCTTTTTTTCGCCGTGTGTCGCACGCCGACGGGCTTAGGATGACGCACGGATATCGGCAGAAGAGTGAAGGAGATGGGCGGTGCGGAGTAGAATCTTCCTGCTATGGAAGCGACGACGGCAACGATGAGGCGCGCCCGGCTCGACAAACGTGCGTGGTCGCCCGACGACTCGTTTCGAGCTTTCGGCGAGCACGTCATCGCTGAGCGGATTCAGCGGCTCCTGGGCTACGTGAAAGGCGTTCGCCGGGGCACAGACCCGGAGGCCGTCCACGATATGCGGGTGGCATCGCGGAGACTACGGGCAGCGCTCGACATGTTCGAGTCGGCCTTCCAGCATCCCGACTACGAGCGCTTGCGCAAGGAGATCAGGCAGGTCACCGACTCGCTCAGCCGGGCGCGGGATCTCGATGTGATGGTCCTGGAACTCGGGCGCGAGGCCACTTCGACGCCGCCATCGCAGCGAGGAGCCCTCGGCGAGATCGTCCGATCGTGTTCATCCGAGCGAAGGCAGCTGCAGCGCAACGTCGTGGCGGCGTTGGACCGACTGATCGAGCGCGACGTTGCCGCCATGTTTGCAGGCATCTGCGAGGATCTTGCGCAATCCGAGGAGCGCAGCACAACGGCGGCCGACAGCGCATCGGCGCCGAAGCCGCCCAAAGCGTCGGCTCGGCGTTCCCAGCCTGGCAAGCGGAGAGCGACGGGCAAGGGACAGCCTGCTGCCCAGACGGAGACACACGCCGAATCGGTGGAGCCAGCCGAATGAAGCGCGACACGATCGTGTACGGAGTGGACCCGGACGGGACCATTGCCGACAATGCCCAGTTGATTATCGCAGCTCGAGTGCATGAGCTCATCGAGTGCGAGGGCTGCGTGCGGCATCCGGAGCAGGTTGTGGAGCTTCATCGAATGCGCATCGCGGCGAAGCGTCTGCGGTACACCCTCGAGATCTTCGAGCCTGCGCTGGGCAAGGCCGTTTTGGGCGCCATACAGGCGATGAAAGAGGTACAGGAACTGCTTGGGGCCATCCATGACCTGGATGTCCTTACGCCGCTGCTAGTGGACGAGTTGCGTCGGGTGTTGCGTCCGGGCGAGCAGGCCGAGACGTGGCAGTCCGTGGACTATGCCGGCGCTGTCGGACTGGCAAGCCTGTGCCGGCGGAAGCACGCGCAACGGCGGTCGCTGCATCGTCAGTTCGTCCGCGCATGGCGTCAGCTCCGCAAGACCGGCGTTCTTGACGAGCTTTGCGGCGGCGAGACGACGCGCCCGGCTCAGGAGGTGTCCCATGCCCTGGTGTCCTAGGTGTAAAGTGGAGTACGAACCGGCGGTGTCCGCATGCGCAGACTGCGGCGCCGCACTCGTCGAGAGCCTGCCGCCGGAGGATCCGGGCAAGCCGGCTGTCGTTGTGGCGAGGGCTGCGACAGCCCATGAAGCCAGCGTCATGGTGGCTACGCTCAACGCAGTCGGCATTCCTGCCTACACAGGATCCCCCGATGCCTACCTTCCTCAGTACGGCAATCCTGTGGCTGGAGTGAGCCCCGAGTTCGTTGTGTGGGTACCGGCGGATGCCGAATCCGAGGCCCTGGCGACGTTGCGGGGGCCTCAGGTCACCGGGGAAGAGCTCATGCTCGCGGAACAGGCGACAGACCCGGAGCCCGACGTGGACGAGCCGGTCGAGCCGGCTGCCTGACCGGAGACCATAGCCGCTCTACCGAACCCATGCAACCATGCGCTGGGCGGCGCGCGTATGTTCCCTGACAGAGTCTAGGCGTGCCACGGGCTGGGCATGGCAAGCCGGCTCACGGGAATGTCTGTTCACAGGAGGGATGTGATCGTGCGTCGTCTCGGGTGGGTTTGGTCGTCCATAGTGGGGACAGTCCTCGCGTCTCTCTCGGTCGTCGGGTTCGCGCAATCCGAGCACGTGAAACTGCGACTTGAGGCGCCTGAGTCGGTTGCCGCCGGATCCCGGATCAGCCTCGTGGTGACCATTCAAGTCGCTCCGGGATATCACATCCAGTCGAACAAACCGGCGCCCAACTACATCCCGACCACCGTGAAGGTGTCTGCTCCGCAGGGCTTCACTGTCGGCGACGCCGATTTTCCGCGCGCCACCATGGAGCAGGCGGCCGGGGAGCTCATACCGGTATTCAGCGGGGATGTGCGCGTCACGGTGCCGTTAGCAGTGGCCAAGGGTGTCTCGGGTACCCATGCCGTCCGCGTTGCCGTTGGCTACCAGGCGTGCGACGAGGGGAGCTGCTATCCGCCTTCGGAGATCACCGGCGAAGTGAATCTCTCGGTTGGCGGGCCGGGT
>JAAYVH010000292.1 GCA_012517255.1 Chthonomonadales bacterium | reverse complement strand
CGGGATCGCTTCGCTGCGCTCGCGATGACGTGGAGGAGATGCGGCGGTGCCGAGGAGGTGGGATGCGCTCGCGATGACGTGGAGGAGATGCGGCGGTGCCGAGGAGGTGGGATGCGCTCGCAATGACGTGCAGGAGTCGCGGCGGAAATAGGTAGGGGCGCGGTTCACCGCGCCCTACCGGGGCGGCTCGCGCGATTGTCGTAGGGGCGTATCAGCCGGACGACCAGCGTCGCAACCAGACAGACCGAGGTCCCAATCGGCTGGTACGCCCTTGGTCCGACAAATGGCGGGGTCACCGGCTGACCCGGGTCTCACGCTTGCCATGGGCGAACCAACCGCGCGCTGCTGCGTTCATCTTCATTAAGGTTCCGGTCGGCGGCTGATTCGCCCCTACGGGCCCCCCGATCGTGCTCGGCGCGGCGAGCTGCGGTTCGCCGCATCATCGCGCGCGACGACACACTCGCTCACGAAGCGCCACGTTCCGAGCATGCACTGCCCGATCTTGCGTCTCGCCCTTGACATTTAGCCGGACTCACTATAACATGTAGCATTGCTACATAGCCGCGCCTGATTCTGCTCCAGGTTCGACCGAGCCCGTACGTTCTGCAAGCCATGCCCCAACAGGGAGGTACTGCATGAGACGCACTGTTAGGTTGCTGGTGGCCTTCATCACCATTTTCGCGCTTGCCATTCCCGCCTTTGCCGGTCTGGACGACTCGTGGGACTGGCCCAACGATCCGGCCACCGGCAAACCGCGACGCAAGATTCGCATCAAGTACGGTTTCCCCGCCGGCACCAAGCTCGGCGACAAGGAACTCAAGGACGTCATGGACGAAGCCGTCGCCAACTGGAACGGCGTGAAGGGCCAGACCGGCTGGGAGTTCGAGGTAGTGGGTGCGACGGATGAGGCCGACGTCGAGATCGTATCCGAAGATCACGACCGGCCCGGAGGCGCCGTCACGACATGGAGTCAGGACAAGGACGGCCGCGTGAAGCCCGGCACCTGCAAGGTGAAGTTCGATCCAACGCCTCCCGGCTACAGCTGGGACGAGGCCGGGAAGAACAAGGACGACACCAAGAATCCCGTGAGCTGCGCCAAGCACGAGCTGTCGCACCTGCTCCGGCTCGACCATCAGGGTGGAACGCGCAGCGTCAGCCTGAAGCTCAAAGACCCGCAAGGAAAGGACACCAAGAACGATGATGTGACGACGGTGTCCGCCGACGACATTGACGAAGCCAAGAAGACCTCGACGCTGCCGATCAAGAAGGCTGCCGAGGACCATCCGGCAGGGCACGACGCCGAGCTTCGCGTGCCGGCATTCCCGCTGGAGACGCCCGAGTATCCGACGCCCCCCGACATTCCGGACATCTACCTGTGGGCGCCGGACGGACTGTTCTTGAACCCGGCGCGGATTAGCCTGAACCGGCGCGTAATCAACTCCTGCCCGGATCCCTTCCTGGTTGACAGCGGGCTCAACGGTCGCTTGCTCAAAGTCGCGGAGATACAGCTCGAGGGGTCTGTTGGGCGCTCGAGGATCATGCTCTTCCAGCAGATCTGTTTGATCCTGCCGTACGAGGGCGGCGAGCTGGGCTACGGCCACCTGTTCGACATGGCGGACCCGGACTACGGGCCGCTGGAGGAGCTGGGCATCTACCCGGTCGTGTGGAACCCGCACACGAACATGTGGATGCGCCTCGACCTAATGCACATGGGCGGGCAGTTCATTCTGGAGCCAGCGACCAATCGCGCCATCCTGTATCTGCCGTCGCATCTGCTGAACTCGTTTTTCGACATCTTCTACGACGATCTGCTCGTTGGTCTGGCCGCCCCCTACGCGCCGTTCGGCGATGCCCTGCTTGTGGTGCCCGATCCCCTGCTGGGCGGATATGGGGGGACCGTCATCCTGACCACGGAACTGCCCGCGCCTCCGGGAGGGCGGACCTTCGAAGTAACCTCTCCCGATCCGTTCGTGGTGCCGCCGGGAAGGCTGTTCCTGCCGGAGGGCATGTCACGGGTGGAGGGGAGCCTGGCAACGACAGCGCCACCGGAGCCTCGCCACGTCCCGATCCAAGCCTCGGAGCCGTCCGGATACTCTATAGACAGCTTCTTCGACATCTTCGTTGACGTGAACTTGCCGGCGGTCCAGACTCCCGGGCAGATCGGCACCACGGTTGCGCTGAACGCCGGGGTATTTCGTCAATCTGACGGAACGCCGCTCGTCGGACAGCCGGTGCTGTTCTCTGTAGACGGCGATCCGGCTGGCCTGGCGCACACCGACGCCAGCGGATGGGCGACCTTCCCATACCTGATTCCCGAACGGGGCGGCGCCGGGCAGCGGTATTTCGTGGCCACCTATCTGGGCGCTCCGATGACCTACGCGACCCGCGCAAACTGGGCCCAGCTGGACGTTCTGCGGGCGCCGACGACGCTCTGGACTCTGGATCGTGTGGGCACCATCGGCGAGCCGGTTATCTTCCGCGCCTATCTTCGACGCCTGCCCGACCTCTCGTGGCTCCCGGACCGACTCGTTGACTTCTCCGTTGATGGAACATGGCTCGGCACCGGCGAGACGAACCCGTCGGGGCGTGCAGACCTGCCGTGGATCATCAGCGACGGCCCTGCCACGCGGACCATTCTGGCCGAGTTCCCTGGAGACGGCGCCTACGATGGTTCGAGCGCCACTGCCACGCTCAACGCGCTCACTCACGCGACCCGCATGGTCGGCGTTGACCGCGAGGGGCCGATAGGTTCCTATCGCATCCTGCGGTCCTGGCTGTTTCGTCTCGACGGCAGCCCGGTACCCGGCAAGGTCGTCTGGTTCGCCGTTGATGGCACCTGGCTTGGCGCCGACACTACGTCCCCGAGCGGACGCGCTCAGGTGGGTTACGTCATTCCCTGGGGCGGAGGCGCAGGGCCGCGGCCCATTCATGCCGAGTGGTTCGGCGATGGCGGCTATCTGCCTTCATCGTGCGACAACACCCTGAACGTGCTCAGAGCTGCTCCCTACATCTGGGTGCATCCGCGCTCGGTGCCCGCGGGCGGTCTCGCGCGTCTGTACGCCTACTTCCGAGCCCTGCCCGGCTACGTGCCGCAAGAAGGCAAGCTGGTTTCCTTCCTGGTGGACGGCACGTGGGTTGCCGACGTGCATACCGGAACCGGGACCGCCGCTGGCATCGCGCGACACGACTACGTTGTTTCGGAGCCGCCTGGCGCCCACACCATCCGGTGCGACTTCGCCGGAGACGCCTGGGTGGATCCTGGCTTCGGTACGGCCACGCTGAACGTGTACTGATTCAGGGCATAGTGCATCCGAGACCTCAGCGATGAGGTCTCGGATGCACCGGCCTGATGGACCAGCGGCCCGGGGGCTTGCGCCGCCCGGCTACCATCCATCGTCGCTACGCGACGGGCCCGGACGATAGGGCGAACGCCGTCATCCCGGGGGCTTGCGCCACCCGGCTACCATCTTTCGTCGCTACGCGACGGCAACATGACCCACGTTCGTCGCGGAGCGACGATGGATGATAGCCGAGGTCCTCGGACCTCGGGAACGCGAGGACGCACCACATTCCCCCGCCTTTGGCCCTTTGCCCCGTGCCAACCGTAACGCCCATGATCGTCGCCAAGGGCGTTCCGACCGGTGGTCGCCGTCGTCCGGGGGCTTGCGCCGCCCGGCTACCATCCTCCGTCGCTACGCGACGGGTTAGGGTGATGGGGAGGGCGCCGCCGCCGTCGTCCGGGGGCTTGCGCCGCCCGGCTATCATCCTTCGTCGCTACGCGACGATATCCATCCCCAACCCCATCGCATCGCGACGACAAAATGACCCACGTTCGTCGCGGAGCGACGACGGATGGTAGCCGAGGTCCTCGGACCTCGGGAACGCGAGGACGCACCACATTCCCCCGCCTTTTGCCCCTGTCATTATCCAACCGTAACGCCATGATGACGCTGGCGGTCCTCCACTTCGGCGCCTTTGACGTCCATCAGGTTGCCGTTCATGACAACGTTGCGCGCGTTCTCACCGATGACGACCCCTGATCCGTGGCCTTCGATGTGATTCCCCTGGAGGATCGCTCGACCGCCCGTGATCTCGGCGACCGGACCGGCGTGCTCTTTCATGGGGCGCAGGAGGCTGCACCCTGTGATCACGACATGATCGGCGGATCGGACCGTGACGGCTGGCGCGCCGTTGGACTTTATCTCCGCGCCCGTCAGGCGAACCCGCGCCTTCTCGCCATCCACGATCACGCCGTTGTCATGCTGCCAGAACGTGCCGCCCGAGATGCTCACGGTGTTGTCGCCCTCAACCTTGATGCCGATGCTGCAGTAGTCGGTCGAACAGCCGGTCATGACACCCCATGTGCCGCCCTCGATCTTCGCTCCCGGAATCTTGTCGCGAAGCAAGAAGCCGACGTTCATGGCGAAGGCGAAGCAGTCCGTGAGCCGGATGAGGTCGTTCTTGCCGAGGTCGAAGCCGATGCCCTTATCGAGGCCCCTTGCGACAGGCCCGGCGTTCCAGACCTCGATGTTGCGCAGGGCGGGCACGTCCCATGTGCCGGTTACGCGCACGCCGACATTGCGGGGGGACACGATGAAGACGTCGGCGATGTTCAGGCGGCCCACGTTGGATACGCCGTCCGTCATGATGCCGTCCCACGGATACATGATCTTCACCGCGGAGATCCACGCGCCGATTCCGCTCACGAGGATCGCTGGAGGCCCTGCCTCCGGCTCCTTCTCCCACGCGTAACGGACGCAGATCCCCCTCAAGCTCCCACCGGCTTTGATCTCGATGCCAGGACCGTCGCGGTGGGTTGGTATCAGGACTGGTGTCGCATCCACGTCCGCCGGCCAGGCGCCGGGCTCCGGACCGTGGAGCGCGATTCCCTCGAGTACCAGAGGCTTTGCCACGCGATAGATGCCGCGCGGGACGTAGACCGTGCGCTTGTCTCTGTTGGCGGCAGCAATCGCCGCGAGGAATGCTGCAGTGTCGTCGGCCTTGCCGTCGCCCGCAGCGCCGTGAGATCGAACGTTGACGGAATCGGGGTTGCCACTGGCCGGGAGGCAAGAGGCGAGAGACACGAGGCAGCAGGCCACGGCCAGAACAGAGGAGCTCGGGGCTCGCGCCGTCGAGCCCCGAAGCGCCTCATGCCACCGCGATGCCAGACAGCGGAGCAAGCCGCCGATGGTCATGTCCGCGGAGCCAGTTTGTAGATCGCGACGTCGTAGGGCCCCAGCGCGGCTTCCTTCGTTCCGGAGGGGCCGAGCAGCGTCTCGACAATGGGAGGCAAGGGGACCCACTGGTCTTCGCCCGTCTGGTTAATGAAAAAGACGTAGCGCTCCTCGCCTTTGCGGCGCACGCGCACGTCGACGCCGAGGGGTATTCCCTCGAGGGGCGGGAGCGCAAGCTCGTCCACGACGATCGCCACGATCGCCTCATAGAACTCGGCTTCGCCGATCGTGCCCAGGTAGTAGCAGGTACCTTTGCCGTAGCTGTTGCGTGTGACCACGGGAGCGCCGGGGAAATGCCCCTGTTCCCACGTCGCTACCGCCTCGGCGCCTTTGAGCGTCAGGTAGTCGGCCCACACCTTCGCTGCGAACTCGCGCCCGTCGGCCATGCGGATGAGGTAGCCTTCGCCTTCGCCATTGCCTTCGGTCGTGGCGGGCGAGGGGCAGGCGGGGTAAATGGGGCTGTAGTCATCCACTTCGATGCCGGCTACCTCGGCGAGCGGTCCGGGCAGGGGCTCGACGCGGCAGGTGTTGTCGGCATGCTTGACCCCTGTGCGCGGGTTCAGAACGAGCGTGCCGCCGTCCTTGACGTAGGCGGCGAGACGCTGGGCGTCCTCATCCGTGAGGATGTACCACGAAGGCACGAACACGGCCTGGAACGACGCAAGGTCCGTCGTGATGGGCACGATGTCGCCGCCGAGCGCACGCCTGCCGAGAGCGTTGTCAAAGCGGCGCACCTGGTCCCACCACCCGAGACCGTCAATGTGAGGTTGTATTTGCAGCGCCCAGTTCTGTTCGTAGCTGTTGAGGATCGCCACCCGGCTCTTCACGATCGAGCCGTCAAGCTCCTCGGAAAGGCGGGCCACTTCCGACGCGAATCCGGCGATCTCGTGGTAGCGCTGGCGGGGGATGCCGTCATGGTTCAGGATGCCGTGCCAGTACTGCTCGGTGCCATAGAGACACGAGCGCCAGCGGAAGAAGAGCACCGCATCGGCGCCATGCGCGATCGCTTGCCAGGCCCACATGCGTATCTGGCCCGGAGCAGGGCGCATCCCCATACGCTCCCATCCGGGTATCCCGCACTGCTCCTCCATGATCCAGAAGTTCTTCTCTTTGATGCCTCGCATCACATCATGGGCCATAGCCGGATCGCGATCGGGATGCCAGTGGCCGCCGGGGTAGTTGTCCCACGAGACGAAGTCGAGGTCCTCCGCCAGCGCGACATAGTCCATGGAGTCGTGGAGACCCATGAAGTTGTGCGTGACGAAGTGGTTCGGAGCCAACCGGCGAATGATCTCGATCTGGTCGCGTTGAAACGCGACCGTGGTCTCTGATGCGAACCGACGATAGTCGAGCCACAATGACGGGTTATGTGACTGGCCGCAACGGGCTTCCCACGGCAGGGGTATCTGGGACCAGCCGCTGTACTCCTGACTCCAGAACACCGTGCCCCACGTGGCATTGAGCGCCTCCAGCGTGCCGTACTTGCGGCGGAGCCATTCTCGGAAACGCCGGGCGCAGTCGTCGCAATAGCAGAGGTTCGCTTCGAACTCATTGTCGGTCTGCCAGCCGATCACTGCCGGGTTGTCGGCGAATCGGCGGACCATCGCTTCGGTGATGCGTCGCGAGTACGACCGCATGACCTCGTTGCCGAGGCACCGCTGAAGTCGAGTTCCGAAGCCCTTCCGGTACCCGCGCGGGTCGGCGGGATAGAGCTCGGGATAGCGCTCATGCAGCCATGCAGGCGGAGTGGCTGTCGGCGTGCCGAGCACGACCTGAATGCCCTCGCTGTGCAGAATGGCGATGGCGCGCTCGAGCCAGTCGAAGGTGTAGCGGCCTTCCTGCGGCTCCATGCGGCACCATGCGAACTCGGCAAGTCGCACGACGCTGAGCCCAGCCTCGCGCATGAGCCGGGCATCCACCGGCCACCGCTCTTCGGGCCAGTGCTCGGGGTAATAGTCTACGCCAACGCGCATGGGCGGCTCCCTTTGGAACGAGATCGTACCGACCACCTTTTCGCCGCCGCTCACCGGCAGTCCTCCAGGTCTGCCGCGATCTCCCGCCTAACGCGTCAACGTGTGCCCGATTTTCCGCTCAGCCTCGTGAGGGCCAGGACATCCGTGCCGGACCAGCCCGGGCATGCCACAGGCCGTCCGCCCGGATTCGCGGCAGCCAGCCAACGCCCAGAACCAACGCGTACCTCGGCGGCGCACGCATCGCCCGTCGCGAGGCGACGGCCCTGGCTGTCTTGAAGGGGCAAGAGACGCGCGTTCGGGGGCTTGTCGGTCGGCTGAAGCGTGAGTACGGTCAGAACCGCGGTCGATGCCGATCGCTGCCGGACAATCGCCACGGGCCTTCGGTCGCACGTGTTCCTGCCGGGACCAGACCCGAGGATCAGCCTCGCTCCCGGCGCGTTGCCGAGGAGCGTGAGCCACCTCCGCGGTCCGTCCTGCTCCGTGCGATATGGCAACGATGCGGTTGCAGGACCCAGCGGCGACGATCGAAGACCGGTCATGTAGCGGTAGCCAGGTCCGCTCGAGGGCATCATGGGAGTGCCCGATTGTCTCCGTGCGATGATCCCCGGCGGATGCCAGAGCACATCCACCGTCCGTGGCTCGCCGTCCAGAGCGCTAAGCATGTCGAGAACAACGACGGCTTCGGCGCCGATCATGAAAACTGCACGGCGGTAGCGCATGCCGTCAACGGCATACCCCGCGTCGGCCATGGCGCCGCTCCCGTCGGGGAACTCGGCGAAACCGACGAGGGCGCCCAGCGCTGCAGACTGACAGCGGCCGCTGATGGTCGCGGTGTTGTGCGCGGCCGAGGTCTTGTACCACCCATCGGCCAGAGCGTTCAGATAGGGCCCGACGCCAGGATCATCGAAAACGACCGAACCGCCGCCGTAGACGACGAGCCCATTCTTGTCATAGTGGCCGTGATCCCCTCCGTGTCGGCCGAACTTCAGGCACACGTAGGCCGACGTGCTGCCCCTCGGAGCCAGGATTGCGTAGCCGCTATCGGTCATGACACGAGGCCCGGCGCCAAGGGTTGTCGACGGAGGAAGGTTGGGGGCGCCGTACAGGAGAGTCCTGAGACTGTCGCGGCGACTTCGACGCAGCGGTTCAGCGAAGGATGCATCGTTCAGTCGGGCGCAGGCGATCTCGTAGGCATCCACTCGTGACAGATCCGTGCCCGAGTCGTCATTGAACCTCGGCAGCGTGCCGTCGGGCATTGCGGCGCGGAGCGGAGACGCGAACATGGGACGAAGGTAAGCTGGAAACAGATCACGGCCACACACGCGTGCGGCCTCGGCCAGTGTCGCCAGGGCTTCGAGCGCATAGAAATGGTAGCCCCAGCTTCCCTCGGACCACTGCCCATCCTGATCCACCATGTTGCGTACCTGCGCCTCAAAGCCACGCGTGCCTTCGATCGCCTCGGCGATGAGCTCCCGATCACCAGTCAGGAACCCGCTGAGGCCGACAGCCGCGTTGTGCCAGCACTGAATGTTGTGGAACCGAAGCCTGGCCGGACGTATGACCTCCGCCACCGCCGGGGAAACAAGACCGACTTGGACGGATCTTCGCTCCGCATCGGAGAGCTCGTGCCAGACAAGGTCTGCAGCTTGGAGAATGGGCACGAGCCATGCGGCATCGTCCAGAGACTGTGAGAGAACCTTCCCGCCTCGTCCCGGACGACCGTGGATGTCGTGGAGCGGATACGAGCGATAGCGCCGGGCGTAGCCGGCCACAACGGTGCGGGCAACGCGTAACGCGACAGGGTCATCCGAAAGGGCGAATACGACGGCGGCCTGTCGGGCAAGCCGAGCGAGCCGCTTATGCTGCTTCGTGACCCAGACCTGATCGTAGGGCCAGCCCGAGAACACCTTGCCGTCCACGGGGCAGACGTGCCGCCGCGGTGCCACCATCTCGAGCGATGCACCGTGGTCTGGGCACGCATACCAGTGTTCGCACTGGCCGCCTTCTGGAGGGATCGAAATTCCCGTCGAAACCGCTTCCCTGACCTGTTCGGCATGGTGCTGTAGCACGGACCGTAGCCACGGAGTCCTCCGGATCACGGCGCGGCGAAGCCTGAGCTCTTCCAACGACAGCATCAGCCTGGGATGAGGGGGCAATGCCTCGCTCCACATGTGCTCGACCAGGCGGTCCGGCAGCTTGCGCAGATCATCAATGTACACAGTCCCCGAGCGTTGGGGCGCCGTGTTGGCCGCAACGAGGGCGATCGCTCTTGGGCTCCCGCGCATGATGCCATCGTTCCGACCACCCCAGCTGTCGGTCCATTCCTCAAAGGTCACACGCATCGGCGTCCAGTCGCGAGGTGCGAAACCGATCTCTTTCTGGAAGACCTGACCTTCGCCGTCACGCACGCGCACCGCCAGCAGGACGCCAGCCGTAGCGCGTACCCAGAAGGCCAGGCCACCCATGCTCCCGCGCAATCGCGTCGGCATGTTCGCTGCGACGTAGCGCCCCCCGCGGCTGAAGTCAAACGCCATCTCTCCGCCGAAGTGTCCGGAATGAGCCGCCAGCGGTGTTCGGGCAAAGCGACCTGAGACGCCGTCTCCGGGATGCCCAAGCTCAACCGTCCACGTGTTAAGCCGGAGCACCCCTTCGAAGTCGTCAAGCACCGGCGTCATGCGGTAGCGCAGCAGGCCGACGCCAGCGGCCACCAGCCCGATGACGACTGTAACAGCAGCAAGGCGACGCACGCGAGCTCCTATCCGATTCGGGGCCATGGAGGGACGGCCCTCATATCGGGGCGGCAGCCGCTGCGACGGCACTGGTATGGGCGCCGGTCCTATGGGTCTGACCCCAGCCTACGCTCGTCACGGGGATGGCTCCGGGCGTCTCACCGGACATTCCATCGCACGGTACGGTCTCTTCTCGATGGCTTCCAGACGCTGCAGCTCGGGCGCCAGCGCTCCGTCCGAAGGCAGCGTGGAGAAGCCCAGCCGCTCATAGAGCGCGATCGCGGAAGCATTGTCTTCACGCACGGTCAGGAGTACGGTGTCGGCGCCCATGCGCCGGGCCATGTCCAGCGTCTGACGGCAGAGCCATGTGCCGATTCCCATGCGGCGGAATGCTGGCTTAACGCGAAGAGCGTTGAGCCAGAAGCCATGACACACGTCGTTCTGATCGGCAACATGCACCAGGTGAACAACGGCCGGCTGAAGCGCGCCGAGCTGGGCGGACAGCGCCACAACGTCCTCCCGTTCCGTCCGAACCCGCAGGGTGAGCGCCCTGACGACACGCCGCCAAGGAGACGAAACGGGGCGCTCTTACGCACGGCCTCGATAAGGCGGTGTGTCTTCATGCGTGTCTCCTCACAGGACCGCTTCGGAGCATGGTTCGCCGCCGCGATAAAGGACGGCGGGGCTCCCGTGGCCGGTCTAGGGCTCGTCATACCCTTTGAGTTCACGGTACCAGATGTTCCGGTATCGGACAGGGTTGCCATGATCCTGCAGCACCAGCGGCCCCTTCGAGTCGTGGGGAGTGTAGCGGGGCAGGGCACGATGGGCCATGGCGCCGAGAACCTCGGCGTGGTTGTGGACGAGCACGCCGTTGTGGAACACCGTCAAGTACGCAGGCTTCACCAGCTTGCCGTCTTCGAATCGCGGCGCGGTGAACACGATGTCGTAGGTCTGCCACTCGCCCGGCTTACGCGAGGCGTTCACGAGGGGAGGATACTGGCCGTAAATGGATGCGCATTGGCCGTCGGGATAGGTCTCGTTCTGGTAGTTGTCGAGGACCTGTACCTCGTACCGTCCCATGATGATGACGCCGCTGTTGCCTCGTCCTTGATCAATGCCCTGCGGCGGATCGGGAGTGGCGAACTCCACATGAAGCTGGCAGTCGCCGAACGGCTCCTTGGTGATCAGGGTCCCGCCGTTCTTGGGGATCTCCATGTAGCCATTCTCGACCTTCCAGCGGGCAGGCTGACCGTTGTCTGTCTGCCACTTGGAGAGGTCGGTTCCGTCGAAGAGTACGACGGCATCCGACGGCGGCTTACCGGGAGCCTCCTGCGTGCTCAGCGTTCCAGGATCTATGACACGGGGCTGTGGACGCGTGCCGTCATGCACGCGCCATTTGCCTCCGGGGAGGAACGGCGTGTCGTCATAGCCTACCTTGCGACCCCCTTGCCGCGCCGACGCAGCAATACCGACGACGAACAGTGCAAGGACAAGGATTCCGGAGCCGAACGCCAGCGCATGCCGGCGAGAACATGAGTGACCGATGCGTTGCATGGTATGTCCCTTTCGATGGCGAGTCTTGGATGATTGCACGATTTCGTCAGTCGATCCCGGAAAGCCTTCTTCGGCGCGAAACCGCGCAGGATGATGATCCGTAAGCACCGATGACCCGCCATGATCACCACGAATGAACTCACCAAGACCTTCACTGACCGCAAGCGCGGCAGCGTCCGTGCCGTGGAAGGCGTCACGCTTGAGTGCCGCCAGAGCGAGGTGTTCGGCATCCTCGGCCCCAACGGCGCAGGAAAGACCACGCTGCTCCGCATGCTGGCAACGATCCTGCAGCCCACATCGGGCACGGCGACCGTGGCAGGCTACGACGTCCGTTCTCAGGGCCAGATGGTTCGTGCATCCATCGGCTACCTCAGCGGAAGCACCGCACCCTACGATCGGCTAACCCCGCGCGAGATGCTGGCCTATTTCGGCGCGCTTCACGGCATGGATCGGAGTGCAGTTGCCGAGCGGACCCGCGAGGTGCTCGAGCAGCTGGACATGCAGGAGTTCGCCGATCGCCGATGCGAACGGCTCTCGACTGGCCAGCGGCAGCGCGTAAACATCGCTCGTGCCGTCCTCCACAGGCCGCCGGTGCTATTCCTGGATGAGCCAACGGCCGGTCTCGACGTGCTGGCGTCGCGCACCGTGATGCGGTTCATTCGCCAGTGCCGCGACGAAGGCAGAACGGTTGTCTTCTCGACGCACATCATGAGCGAGGTCGAGGGACTCTGCGACCGGATAGCCGTCATCCATCGGGGCCGTTTGGCCGCTTTGGGAACGCTGTCCCAGCTGCGCGAGCGTGCCGGAGGCGGGTCTTTCGAGCAGGTCTTCCTGAGGCTGATCGGGGAAGACGACGCCTGACCGGGTTCCCATGCGTGGTCCGTGCTTCTTGCGGCGCTCGTTCCGTGGGGGGGCATATGAGCCGGACGACCAGCGTTGCGGACGTGCGGCACGAGGGACAACCGGCTGGTACGCCCCTTGACCGTGATCGTGTGCGAACCAACCGCGCGCT
>JAAYVH010000291.1 GCA_012517255.1 Chthonomonadales bacterium | reverse complement strand
TCGGCGCCCTGTTCAGGCCTCGATTGCAGCGGCTGTGTACACATATCAAGCGCTGCGCCCCCCACGTCGCCATCTTCTACCACTCGTGCGGAAGCGTTCGCAGGATCATCCCGGATATGATCGAAGCGGGCATTGACATCCTCAACCCCGTTCAGGTTTCCGCCCGCGACATGGACACCGCCGGGCTCAAGCGGGAATACGGCACGCACATCACCTTCTGGGGCGGCGGGATTGACACGCAGGACGTCCTGCCTCACGGCTCACCGGACGAGGTGCGCGACGAGGTCCGACGCCGGATCGGCGACCTTGCCCCCGGAGGCGGGTTTGTCTTTACGGCTGTCCACAACATTCAGGCTGACGTGCCGCCGCAGAACATCATGGCCATGCATCGGGCTCTGCAGGAGTATGGGGTCTACTGACAGAGACGCGGGGCCCGGCAGATCGCCGCGCCCCGCGCCCACATTGCCAGAGGCTGCTTGCAGTCAGGCTGCCAACGGAGCCATCTCGCTTGACGCTCGCGAGCGGCGCCGTCTGGTGCCTTTGCCCGCCAGTGTGTCCCTCATCATGACGCGTGCGCGATGCAGGCGAGAACGAATGGTTCCCACTGCGCACTCGAGCACTTCGGCAGCCTCATCGTACGACATACCCTCAAGATCGGTCAGCAACACGGTCTGACGAAACTGCGGCGGCAGTGCGTTTAGCGCGGCCTGCAGGCGCTCATCCATCACTTCCTTCAGAATCACATTGGATGGGTCGGCTTCCTCATCGGGGATCTCGCTGAACAGGGAGTCCCCGTCGTCCCCTTCCATGGGAGTGTCCAGCGAAAGGGGGGTCTGGCGCGGTTTTGCGCGCAGGCGGTCCACAAAGAGATTCGCTATGATCCTGAACAGCCAGCGGTCGAACGGTCGGGTGCGATCATAGCGGTCGAAGGCTCTATAGGCACGGATGAAAGCATCCTGGGTCAGATCCTCGGCATCCTCACGGTTGCCGGTCATGCGATATGCGAAACTGAACGCTCGGCGATGGTGGTCGCGGAGCATCCTGTCGAAGTCGGAGACGTCGTACTGCAGAGCGAACTTGCCGGTTTCTACAACCTGCATAACGCCAGTCCTCCCGCGAAACGGTGTCTCGACACGCTCGTCCGCGTCACCGCCCCGCGTTTATTTAGCGATGCTATGAGTATAGCGCAGTTGCAGGCCACCGTCAAGAGGCGGCCGAGCAATCAGGCAGAATCGCCGGTCTGCGAGGCTGTGGAAGCCGGCTGAGGCGGGGCCATCAGCTCGGGGTAGAGCTGCGCAAGGACCCGTTTGATGGAAGCCGCGACGGGAACCGCCAGGATCATGCCCCACACTCCGAACAGCACCACGCCGCTCATCAGCGCGAAGATGTTGACCAGAGGATGAAGTCCGACCGAGCCACCTACGACGCGGGGAGTGACGCCATAGTCAAACGCAAGGTGCATCACTACGAAGAACACAACCGCCACGATGGTGAAGGCGATCCCCTTGCCGGTTGTCAGGCAGATCACGGCAACGCTGATCAGAGCAAGTCCCGGTCCAACGTAGGGCACGGCGTAGAACACGCCCGCCGCGATGCCAAGGAATAGCGCGTAGGGTATCCGCAGGATCCAGAACAACACGGTGGCAGTGCCGCCATAGGCCATGCACACCTTGGTGAGGCCCCGCACATAGGCGCCGAACACCTCCACCACTTCGGTTGCAATCCGATCTACTTCGTCCCGGCGCCCGGCGGGCACGAAGCCAATGATCCGCTTTCGGAGGGCGGGATAGTCGAGCAGGAAGTAGAACAGCGACAGCGGGATGATGATGATCCACAGCACCTGCCCCATCATACCGACAAGGGCGACGCGAACCCCTTCGAGGAAGGACTGCACGGATTGGGACAACGGCTCAGCCTGGCGCTGCATGAACTGCGACGGCGTCTCCGTCATACCCAGCTTTTCGAGGGTGTTGCGGTGTTCCTCATACCATCTGTCTGCGCGCTGGGTGAAGCTCTCGGCGGATGAGGTGAACCTCTGCGCGTAGTCGGAGACGTTCGCCGCCAGGTCCGAGACCTGGTTCACTGCAGGGGGCAGTATTAACGCGGCGGCGGCAAGCACGACGAGGAGAGCAAGGGCGAAGATCGAGGCGACAGCACGTCCACGCGCCATGCCCCGATGCGTCATGCGGGAGACGACCGGATCGAGCAGCGCAGCGAGAATTAGCGCGATGGCGAAGGGGGGAAGAATGGCTCGTACGCGCCACAGAAACCATGCTGCCGCGAGGCCTGCGATAACGAAGGAGACTATGCGACGCCAGGGCAGCCGCACAGCAGCGTCCCACGCCGATGTGCGCTGCCCATGGATGTCGTTCACACGTGTGACCGCAAGAGCGTGATGGCGGGCAAACTAGGCCGACGGTTGCCCCTCATCAGCCGATTCTGCCACTTTCTCGCCAAGAGCCTGCTTGCTTGTTTCGACTGCAGTCTTCACCTTAGCCGCCACTTGCTGGCTTAGCTCGCTGATCTTGTGGGTCAAGTCGGTCAGTGTGTGGCTGACCGTCTCCCTGGTCTCCGTCCCCGCGCGTGGAGCGAACAGCAGTCCGGCAATCGCACCGACAACGACGCCGATTCCAATGCCGGCCAGCACGCTGAGCAGTACGCTTCGTTCGTTGTCCTGGTTCTCCATACCTTCCTCCTTTGTTGGCCTGTCATCGGCCTCCAGCCGTTACTGGTCTACCTTCGGTTTGCCTCGCCGAGCGGCGCTCACCGTCTTGAGCACCGCCAGCGCAATACCCGAGATCATCGCAACACGCCCACCGGAGCTAGAGATCAGCTTGCCGGCTGCTTCAGAAATGGCCGACGGGGTGGTTAGCGCCTCAGCTCCGGCTGCAATGCGCCGCACGGTTGAGGTCGCATCGGCGACGCCTTGCAGAGTGGTGTCCACGTGCGTGAGCGCTGAGCGGGCAACCTGCATCGTGGGAGATACATCGTGCTTCACCAGTTGCTCGAGGGACGCAGACAGCTCGGCAAGGCGGGTGAGCGCAGCATGCGTATCCTGGAGCGCCGTGACCGACTGCCGCTGAATGTCGCCGACAGCCGCCTCCAATCGCGTCGAGAGCGCCGCAACGCGCCGCAACCCGACAGCAACCGCCCCTCCCAGAACGATCAGGTTCAGAGTGAGCAGTACGGCCAGCGCAAGCTCGACCCAGTCTCGAGCGTTCATGGGACCATATCCTCCGCGACAGCCTCCACGATCGTCCCCCCCGCCAGCACCCGGTCACCATCATAGAACACGACTGCCTGTCCGGGCGCCACAGCGCGCTGGGGAAAGTCGAACCGACAATAGACCGCATCGTCACGCCGGCATATCGTGGCGGGCACCAATGGCGCATTATATCGGATGCGAGCCTGAACGTCAAGGCGATCTTCTGGCGGCTCGATAGAGACCCAGTTCATGGACCGCGCGATCAGCCCGCGTGCAAGGAGCCGCTCCTCAGGACCGACATGTACGGTGTTCCGCGCCGCATCAATCCCCACAACAAACAGCCGGCCCCGGTTCGAAGCGGGCAGACGCCTTCTCTGCCCAACGGTGTATCCGACGATGCCGGAGTGCGTACCGATGACTCTCCCGAGATCGTCCACGATGGGCCCCGGCTCGAAGCCGCCTTGAGCTCGATCGCAGAGGAACGCAGCGTAGCCTTGGGTCCCCACGAAACAGATATCCTGACTGTCGCCTCTGCGGGCGACATCCAGTCCCATCGCAGCGGCAATGCTGCGAGTCGCATCCTTCGAAGGCAACGAGCCCAGCGGGAAGCATGCGCTCCTGAGATGATCCTGGCGCAGGCCATAAAGCATGTACGATTGGTCCTTCGAGGCGCAGACCGCCGCGAGGAGCTGGATTCGGTCTGAGTTCTGCGAGGTACTGGTTCTGGCGTAGTGCCCGGTTGCGATCCGATCTGCGCCCAGGTCGTTGGCGATGCGCAGCAGCGCATCGAAGCGCACCTTCGCATTGCAGATGGTGCACGGGTTCGGCGTCACGCCCCTGCTGTAGCCGTCAACGAACGAGGCCACTACGTCGCGCGCGAACTCATCGCTCAGATCCACCACGTAATGGGGTATCCCCAGTTGCGCGCACGTCTCGCGGGCATCCTGGACACCTGCCAGAGAGCAGCAACCGCGAGAGGGCTCGTCCCCTGGTTGTCCGGTCCAGAGCCGCATCGTCACCCCAAAGACACGGTATCCGGCGCCGACCAGTAGCCCGGCGGCCACCGCGCTGTCGACGCCGCCGCTCATTCCGACCACCACGGATGTGCGCTCGCCAGCCATAGGGGTGTATTATGTCACAGCGACTATCTATGCAAAGGAGACAACACTCCGAGACATGGCCGCACGAATAGGGATCATCATGGGATCGAAGAGCGACTGGCCTACGATGAAGGCCGCCGCTGACACGCTCGATAAGCTTGGGGTACCGTACGAAGTCAATGTTATGTCGGCACATCGCGCCCCGGCTCGCGTGGCGGAATACGCAGCGCAAGCAGAGGCGAGGGGGCTCGAAGTCATCATCGCTGCAGCCGGCGGCGCGGCGCATCTCGCGGGCGTCACGGCCGCGCAAACGGTGCTGCCTGTCCTGGGCGTGCCGATGGAGTCGAAGCTCATGAATGGCCTCGACTCGCTGCTCTCCACCGTTCAGATGCCTGCCGGGATTCCCGTCGCCACCTTCGCAGTCGGCAAGGCCGGCGCGGTCAACGCCGCTCTGTTTGCCGCCAACATCGTCGGCGCTCGACAGCCTGAACACCGAGACGCCATCCGGCAGTACCGCGAGCAGCAGACGCAGGCGGTGCTTGACCATCCGGACCCGCGAGAGGACTAACATGCGCTCCAGAATCCTGATAGCGGCAACAGCGGCGTGTGCGCTCGCTGTCGGTCTGGCTGGACAGACCACCCAGACGCCCAATACGCGAGAGGCGCCGCCCATCCCCCGCGAGTTCCGCGCCGCATGGGTGGCAACCGTGGCCAACATTGACTGGCCCTCCGCGCCCGGGCTCCCGGTTGCCCAACAGAAAGCCGAGCTCGTGCGCATTATAGACACGGCCGCCGCCCTCAAGCTCAATGCATTGATCTTTCAGGTCCGGCCCGCCTGCGACGCACTGTATGCCTCCAAGTACGAACCGTGGTCGGAGTACCTTACGGGCGTTTCCGGCAAGGCGCCAGACCCACCCTACGACCCGCTGCAGCTCGCCATCGAGGAAGCGCATAAGCGCGGCATTGAACTTCACGCCTGGTTCAACCCGTACCGGGCGCGCCATCCCTCCGCAAAGTCGCCTGTTCCGCCCAACCATGTGAGCAAGACGCGGCCGGAAATCGTGCGGACCTATGGCAAGCACCTGTGGCTCGACCCTGCGGATCCTCGCACGAGGAAGTACAGTCTCGACGTGATCATGGACGTCGTCCGGCGCTACGACGTGGACGGTATCCATCTCGACGACTACTTCTATCCTTACAAAGAGAAGGATGCACAGGGGCGCATCATCGACTTTCCCGACGACAGGACATGGGCCAGCTACCGAGCATCCGGCGGCAAGCTTTCGCGCGACGATTGGCGGCGCGACAGCGTGAACCAGTTCATCGCTTCCATCTACGGCGCCAAGCAGGCTCTTAAGCCCCATGTCAAGTTCGGCATCAGCCCCTTCGGCATCTGGCGACCCGGGAACCCTGCTCAGATCCAGGGCTTCGACGCCTACGCCGAGATCTACGCCGACTCCAGGCTATGGCTTCAGAAGGGCTGGGTGGACTACTTCACGCCCCAGCTATACTGGGCCATCGGTCGGCCAGCCCAGAGCTACCCGGTGCTTCTCCGATGGTGGGCGGAACAGAACACGCTCGGCCGCAATCTCTGGCCGGGCAACTTCACGAGCCGGATCAAAGATGGTGCATCCAACTGGGCCGCCGACGAGATCCTCGCTCAAATCCAGGCAACGCGCGATCAGCCGGGCGCAGGCGGCAACGTGCACTTCAGCATGCGCGTGCTCTTGCGCAACCTCGACGGCATCGCCGACAAACTGAAGCAAGGTCCTTACGCCGATCATGCGGTACCGCCGGCGTCGCCATGGCTAAGTACCGTTCACCCATCTGCCCCCCGTGTCCAGCGCCAGAGTGATACATTGCGCATTGAGCCTGCCGGCGGCTCGAAGCCCTGGCTCTGGGTCGTTCAGACGCGCGCTCAAGGCAAATGGCAGACACGGACGGCGCCGGCAACACAGCGGACCGTCTCCATCCGGCGCGCCGATGAAGTCATTGTTCGTGCGGTCGATCGCGTCGGCAACGAAAGCCCCGCGGTGCGCGTAATGCCATGAGGCAGTTCGCCCGCTTCGCGCGCTGCGGGCTGCCATTCTCTAGCGCATGGTGAAGGGAGCGAGCACATGGCACATCGCGTGACGATGATACCGGGAGACGGCATCGGGCCTGAGATTATGGACGCGGCCCGACGTGTCTGGGAAGCTACGGGAGTCGCCTTCGACTGGGACATTCAGCAGGCCGGGTCCGAGCAGATGGACCGAACGGGCACTCCTCTTCCCGACTCGGTACTCGACAGCATCCGACGGAACGGCGTCGCCATCAAAGGGCCCATCACCACGCCCATCGGCACCGGCTTTCGATCGGTGAACGTCGCGTTGCGCAAAGAACTGGACCTGTACGCGTGCTTGCGACCATGTCGCCTCTATCCCGGCGCTCGCTCGCGGTATGAGCACATCGACCTCGTGATCGTCCGCGAGAACACAGAGGATCTTTACGCCGGAGTCGAGTTCGACGCAGGCACGCCCGAGGCCGAGAAGATCGCGGGCATGGGCGCCGGGCGCATCCGCCCCGGTTCGGCCATCTCCATCAAGCCGATCTCAGCCGAGGGCACAGCTCGCATCGCTCGCTTCGCGTTCGAGTATGCGCGTCATTATGGCCGCCGCCGCGTGAGCGCCATCGCTAAGGCGAATATCATGAAGTTCACCGACGGGCTGTTCTTCCGGACCTGCTCGGAGGTCGCGAAGGAGTATCCCGATATCGCGTACAACGAGGTCCTTGTGGACGCAGCGTGCATGCAGCTCGTCCAGCATCCCGACATGTTCGACGTGATGGTGCTCCCGAACCTCTATGGAGACATCCTCTCGGACCTGTGCGCCGGACTGATCGGCGGCCTCGGGGTGGCTCCGGGCGCCAATATCGGCGACGCCTGCGCGCTCTTCGAGCCCACCCATGGATCGGCGCCCCGCTACAAGGGGCTCAACAAAGCCAATCCCACCGCGTTGATCCTGTCGGGCATGCTCATGTTGCGCCATCTTGGAGAGACAGACGCCGCCGACCGTCTCGAGCGCGCCGTTGCCGCCGTCATAGCCGATGGCGGTCGCGTGACCTACGACATGAAGCATGACAGGGAGGACCCGACTGCCGTTGGCACGCAAGAGATGGCGGACGCCATCATCGAGGCCATGCAGAGGTAACGATTCCCGCGGCTCCACTCGTCATACTCTTGAGAGTCACTCTCAGGAGCTAGAAACCATGCGCATTCACTCCTACGCGGCACTTTGTTCGATCCTGTTCGCGTTCAGCATTGCCTCGCGGGCTCAGGATAGCGGCGTATCCCTTCGTCTTGCAGCGCCGACCGTCCGGGTCAGCGGCGGAGGGCTGAGCGCTCTAGTACAACGCCCCGATGTCCAGGGGGCGCTTGCTCTCGGCATGCGTCAGCGCACTGCCATTCGCGAGCTCTTTGCCGCCGGTGATCAGCGACGGGTGATGGTCTCGGTTCAGGGCGACCAGAGCACCACTCCCGACGCCTTGCAGAGGCAGGTTGATGAGCAGATCCGCTCTCAGTTGACGGGTCGCGACAATCAGATCAAGGCCATACTGAAGCCCGAGCAGTGGAGCCGCCTTTTGGAGCTGGACCTACAGTGGCGCGGCCCGATGGCGCTTGCGGACGACGAGGTGGCCCGTCGCCTCGAGATCAGCGCGGCCACTCGATCCAGGATCGCTTCGATAGTCGCAGCATACAACGCGGAGAAGAGTGAAGTTCTGGCTAGCCTTTCCCAGACCCAGCAGGACACGTCGCCTGATGGTTCGCGCCGTGTGATTGCCATGCGTCTCGACACCAGCGAGCTCGACAAGCCCATGTCGCCGGCCCGAAAGCGCCTCGAGAAGGCGAAGCGAGAGGCTGATGCCAGAGTGCTGGAAGCGCTCACCGACGAGGAACGCGACCGGTGGAGGGCTGCGTGCGGAGATCCATTCACGTTTCGCGCGGATATCAAGGGCCATCGGTTCTAGCCCTGAGCGGCGTCAGCTTTCGACAGGGCGGCCTCATGCCGCCCTTACCGCATCCGACCCCGTTTTCCTTCCCGCCAACCGCTCTGAATGGTAGAATGATCGCGTAGCACAATCTGCAAGGAGATGAAATCATGAGCGATCCGACTACAGAGAAGGCCACCTGGCGCAGCAAGGTCGGTCTTGCCGAGATGCTCAAAGGCGGGGTGATAATGGATGTTGTGACGCCGGAGCATGCCCGGATCGCCGAGGAGGCCGGAGCCGTCGCTGTCATGGCTCTCGAAAGGGTCCCGGCCGACATTCGAGCAACCGGCGGCGTCGCCCGCATGTCCGATCCCAAGATCATCAAGGAGATCATGGCTGCGGTTTCCATACCGGTCATGGCCAAAGCACGGATCGGCCACTTTGCTGAAGCGCAGATACTGGAGGCCCTCGGGGTCGACTTCATTGATGAGAGCGAGGTGCTGACGCCTGCCGACGAACAGCATCACATCAACAAGCACGCGTTCAAAGTGCCGTTCGTGTGTGGTTGCCGCGATCTGGGCGAAGCCTTGCGACGCATCGGCGAAGGCGCCGCTATGATACGTACGAAGGGCGAAGCCGGTACGGGCAACGTGGTCGAGGCGGTACGGCATATGCGCGCCGTTATGGGTGGCATCCGTCGGCTTCAGAGCATGTCCGAGGACGAGCTCATGGCCGCAGCCAAGGAGATGGGCGCGCCCTATGACCTGGTGGTTGAAGTTCACAAGACCGGGAAGCTTCCGGTGCCGAACTTCTCGGCTGGCGGCATCGCCACTCCCGCAGACGCGTCGCTGATGCGGCAGCTCGGAGCGGAGGCCATCTTCGTCGGCTCTGGCATCTTCAAGTCGTCGGATCCGCCGGCTCGCGCCAAGGCGATCGTGACCGCATGCACCTACTATGACAGGCCCGAAGTACTGGCCGAAGTGTCCGAGGGGCTCGGGGAAGCCATGTTCTCCATTGACGTGCGCAAGCTCGATGACCAGGACCGCATGGCCTCTCGAGGATGGTAGCCCTCCTCGCGTAGCCGCACAGAACTGCCGTGCCCTCTGGTAGACCCGCTTCACCGGGCGGCCGACCGATCGGCCGCCCGACCTCCCAATGCCCAGAAACTCGCCATCCGCGCGGTGCGTAGATGTTGTAGAACTGCAGCCGACATCCCGCGAATCCCCCATTCCTGCGTCCCAATCAGTTGCGGAGTTGAGACCACTGCAGAAGGTGTGTCCCCATGAGCATCACCGATCCAGACGAAGATTACGAGGGAACCGAAACATCGGAGCGGCCGGAGGCGGCCCAGCGTCTTGATGATGCCCGGCGCGCCGTTCGGATGCTCAACGATATCATACGCGCCACGCCCCGGTCTGACCCACGACTCCCCGAGCTGTTCGTGCTGCGCAAGCTGTTGGACTCGCAGAGTCAGCGGTTGGTCGAAGCCGAGCAGCAGATCGCCGAGTTTGACGAGACATATCGACGCTTGACGTCGCCTGCCAACCGACTGGCAGTCTATCTCGGGCGTGCCGACGGAGACAACGCCCTGATCGCCATGGGCGACCAGGAGTACGTGAGCTCGGTCGACCCGGCGCTCTCGCTCGACTCGGTCGATATCGGTGCGCGCGTAACCGTCAACGATGCCTTCACCGTGGTGGGAGACCTCGGATACCATCCGGGCGGCTCACTGGCCAAGGTTCAGGAGGTGATCGGAGAAGACAGCATCCGCATCAATACCGACCCGCAGGGCTCTCAGAGCCGCATACTTCTGCGCTCCACCAGGCTCCGGGGCATGGAACTGCGCGCCGGCGATGAGGTGCGGGTCGAGCCTAACTACAAGGTCGCGATCGAACATTTCCCGACGAAGGACATTCAGGAGTACTTCCTCGAGGACGTACCCGAGATCCCGTGGAGTCAGATTGGCGGCCAGGACCACGTCATCTCGGTGATCAAGGACGCCATCGAGCTGCCCCTGATTCATCCAGAGCTCTACCAGCGCTTCGAGAAGAGACCGCTCAAGGGGATATTGCTCTATGGTCCCCCGGATGCGGCAAGACGCTGATCGGCAAGGCGACCGCCTACAACCTTACGCGCGAGTATCGCGAGCGGACGGGCCGCGACGTGAAGGAGTACTTCATGTACATCAACGGCCCCAAGATCCTGAACATGTGGCTCGGCGAAACGGAGCGGATGGTGCGCGAGATATTCCAGACGGCTCGCAACAAAGCCAAGGACGGCTATCTCGTGTTCATCTTCGTGGATGAAGCGGAGTCTGTCCTGCGCACGCGTTCGTCGGGCAGATGGCTCAACATATCGAACACCGTCGTGCCTCAGTTCTGCGCCGAGATGGATGGTCTCGTCGCGTTGGACAATGTCGTCGTGATGATAACGTCGAACCGCCCCGACTACATTGATCCGGCCATCCTTCGGCCTGAGCGGATTGACCGAAAGGTCAAGGTCGGTCGCCCCAATCGCGCCGACACCCGAACGATCTTCGGCATCTATCTGCACCCGAACATACCGCTGGACCCCGACCTCGTCAGGGAGCACAAGGGCAATGAGGCGGCCGCGCGCGATGAGTTGCTCGACCTCGCCGTGGAGTATCTCTGGCGGCGTAACGAAGAGACAAGCTTCCTCGAGGTCTACATGCGCAACGGCGGAGTGGAGACTCTCCACTGGCGCGACCTGGTCAGCGGTGCGCTGGTTCGGTCGGTCGTCGAGCGCGCCAAGGACTTCGCTATCCGCCGAAGCATCGAACGCCGCTCGGCAACGGAGGGCGTGACGCTCGAGGACCTGCGGCAGGCCATTCGGCTGGAGTACAAAGAGAACGAGATATTCCCGAAGAGCGATGCCCAGGAGGACTGGCTGAAGCTCATTGACTACGAACCCGAGAACGTGGCAACCGTCCGGCCGATCCGTGCCGAGCGTGCTCGCCCCAGCACCCCACGCGACATCATCTAGCTCATGGCAGGCATCGGCCAGGCAGTACATGCGGCTCGGCGTGTGCCTCGCAGATCGGCAGCTCAATGCAACGTATCATAGGTCTCGAAACTGAATACGGTCTGTGGATCGAGGGGCTCGCTCCGGGCGCCATGGTCGAAGAGAGCCGGGCGCTCGTCCGCGCCTATCAAGGCCGATACGCTTCGCCCTGGGACTACTCGGACGAGGATCCCCGGCGTGACATGCGCGGATTCTCCGTACCGCAGCTTACTCGCGACCCGGAGGACGCGCGTTTCGACGCCACCGGTCCGCGCTACGCCTCGCTGTCAGATGAACATGCCGACCGGATTCTGCCCAACGGGGGACGACTGTACAACGATCACGGCCACCCGGAGTACAGCACTCCCGAATGCCTCAGTGTCGTGGACCTGGTCGCTCATGACCGTGCGGGCAGCCACATCGTGCACCAGTGCGCTCTTCGCCGTGCGGCGGAGCTCGGCAAGGAGCTCCGGGTCTATAAGAACAACACCGACTACCACGGCGCTGCCTACGGCACGCACGAATGCTATCTCTCGCGCCGCAGCGTGCCTGCGGATACATTGATCGCGGCGCTGCTCCCATTCCTCGCCACCCGCCAGGTGTTCAGCGGCGCCGGCAAGGCGATCATTGAAGGTAACGGTCGCGTTCAGAGCGCCTACCAGATTTCCCAGCGAGCCGATTTCGTCAGCGTGGATGCGAGCGTAGATACCCTCCATCGCCGGCCGCTCTTCAACACGCGAGACGAGCCGCACGCTCCAGACGCCGACTTTCGACGGCTCCACGTGATATCGGGTGACGCCAACATGAGCGATTGGGCGACGGCCATGAAGGTCGGGACGCTGGCTCTGGTCCTGGACGCCATCGAAGCCGGCTGCTCGGCGCCCCGTGCCCTGGCCGATCCGGTCGAGGCCGTCAAGGAGATCTCGAGGACCAGGGCATTGGACACGCGCCTGCGCTCGGCAGATGGATCGTGGACTACCCCCATCAGGCTTCAGCGGGACTACCTGGCTCTCGCCCACGATGCTCCGTCCGATCTCCCAGAGCGTCAGTGGGTGCTTGATGAGTGGGACCGTGTTCTGCGCGACCTCGAGACGGACCCCATGCGCACGTCCGACCGAGTGGACTGGGTCGCGAAGCTCGAGCTGCTAACGCGGTTCGCCGAAGAGGATGGTCTCGATTGGTCATCGCCGGTGATGATGAGCCTCGACCTTGCGTATCACGACATATCCCCGGAAGACGGCCTGCAGCGAGCCCTGGAGCAGGAAGGTCTGATGCTTCGGATTGCCGATGACGACGCGGTACAGCGCGCGGCGGCACAGGCGCCTTCTGACACGCGGGCGTTCATACGAGGCTTCCTGGTTGATCGCCACGCGGAGGCCGTTCGTTCGGCGAGCTGGAGCCGCATTGAGTTCTTTGCAGGCGACGATGTGATGGAGTTTGACACCCGTCCCCTCGTCAATGGGAGCCTCGCCCGCCTGAATAGCGAGCTTGCGGTGTGTACCAACCTCGACGAGACGATGGCGGTGCTGAGCCGTTACAGGGCTTCAGACCGCAGTAAGGAGTGATGCACGATGATTGCGCAACTGGAAGAGAGGATCACGCGCCCGACGCCGGCGACGCCAGACCGCAAGTCCGGCGACGGTGAGGGTCCCGTTCGACCGAACGTCCGACGCCCCGGTACCGATGAGCTTCTCCGCAGAATGCGCCGCGTTGACCCGGACGCCGCGCGCAAGTACCGACAGCGCAGCGGAGAATAGCGATGGCAGACGCCGATCTTCGCACGCTCATCGCCGGCGCCGGTCCGATCGTCGCCATGCCGCAGCCCAGCGTGCCGCCAGCGGACCTCCAGCGATCCTTGAACACGCTTGTGCACGGTACGACGGTCATTGCGGTGAAGTACGACGGCGGCGTTCTCAATGTCGGCGACCGCCGCGCGACGGCCAATTACTCGGTGATGTATGACCGCGCAGAGAAGGTCCTCCCGATCGACGACTACACGCTGCTGGCTATCTCAGGCTCATACGCTCGGGCCATGGAGGTCGTGCGGTACCTTCGCCACTCGTTTCGCTATTTCGAGCGTTCGCAGCTCCAACCTATGAGCCTGGACGGCAAGCTGGCCGAGCTCGCCAAGGTCGTTGCTGCAAGCCTGCCTGCGGCGCTCCAGGGCATAGGCGGCTTCATTCCCGTTTTTAGCGCGTACGATCGTGTGTCGCACGAGGGACGCATCTTCTTCTACGACGCCATGGGCGCCCGGTTCGAAAGCACCGACTATGCGGCCGCGGGATCAGGTTCCTACCAGATCCGTGGCGTGTTCAACTACATTGTGAAGACCCGCGGCCCGTTTCACGAAATGTCACGGTCCGAGGCTCTGCGCGAGGCGCTGCTGATGCTCGACATAGCCGCCGACCTCGACGCCGCGACAGGCGGATGGTCGAAGGTACTCCCGCTCGCCAAGACCATCAGCGCTGAAGGCATTGAGGATGTCGCTGAAGACGAGCTTGCCGCCGTTACGGCCGAGATATCGGCGCTGGAGCGATAGACATGGCATTCACACCGTTCGACTTCAACGAGGCTATCGCTCAGAGGCGTGACCACGCGCTGGAGGGGCTTAGGCACGGAAGCCCCGTGGTAGGCCTCAGTCTGGACGCAGGCCTGGTGCTGCTCACGGTCCGGCGCACACAGCGCAAGATCTACGAGATATACGATCGGCTGATCTACTCCGCGATCGGAAACCAGTCCGACATCGAGGCGGTACGCCTCGGCGCAGTGGATCTCGCGGCGCGAGAGGGCTTCGAACGGAGCCCTGACGACGTCACGGCTCAGCGGCTCGTGGGCTTCTCCTTGAGCCCGGCTCTGAAAGAGGTGTTCCGGGATCAATGGCGCGCGCCCTCGGTGATCCGAGCGATCTTCGGTGAACTCGGTCCGAAGCCTGAGGACGACGTCTTCTTCGTGCTGAACTACGACGGCGAGTTCTCGCAGCACGCAGGAGCAGCCGCAATAGCCGGCACCCACGAAGCCGAAGAGCGCATGCTCAACCACCTGCGCAAGTTCATGGACCGACTCGGCGCAACTCCGCCAGGCGTTGGCTCCGATGCCCTGCTGACATCTGCCCTTGCAGAGGCCCTGCGCGCATGGGCGGTGGGTCTCATCGCTCTACGAGAGCAACCGGACAGAGAGGAAGACGAAGCAGCAGAAGACCCGGCGCTTGTGGTTGCTGCGCTCAAGGAGGAGCTGGCGACGGGCCGCGTTGAGGCGGGTATCCTCGACCGCGCAACCAAGCGGGAAGCCAAGTTCGCCATGGTCGCGCCCGGCGTTCTGGCCCGCGCAACGGACCTCGCCATGAACGCAGAGGACGCCTGAGGTAGGCCTCATGCCCCGGCGCGTTTTCGGCCTTGAGACCGAGTTTGGCTGTCTCGTCCGCGACCCGGACCTCGGCGATCCCGAGGAGGTAGTCGAGATGGTAAAGGACGCCGCGTTCGAGCGTCGCAAGCTCGGCGTACTTGACATACACTCGCGGGACTACGCCTTCGAGCCGGCGGGCGCCGGCGGCTTTCTGACGAACGGCGGTCGCCTGTACATTGATGCGGTCGGCAGCCACGAGGAGTATGCCACGCCCGAATGCTGTTCGTTGGACGATCTTATCGTCTACGACCGCGCAGGGCGCGAGCTTCTGCAGTCTCTGCTGGACGACCTTGAGCTGCAGGAAGTGGTGAGCTTCCACAACAACTCGGTCGATCACTTCGGCGGACACACCTTCGGTTGCCACGAGAACTACCTGGTCCGTACCGACGACGAGACCTTTGCCGCGATGATTGCGGCGCTCCTGCCCTTCCTCGTAACGCGCCAGATATTCGCAGGCACCGGACGCGTTGGCGGGCATCGGCTAACCAGACCCGACAGCCGTTCGAACATCATGACCATGAGCGATCACGATGTGGACTTCGTCTGGGTCAGCAACTTCTACGGAGTCGAGATTGACCGCAACGTTGATTTCCAGCTCTCGCAGCGGGCCGACCATATAGTCCGAACGGTCTCGTCGCGCGTTCGGTTCAACCGTGCCATCATCAACCCGAAGTGGGACGGCTTCTTCACCTATCAGGGACGCCACCGCCTGCACCTGCTCTTCGGCGAGTCCAACATGAGCGAATATGCCACCATGCTGAAGGTGGGTACGACGTCGCTCGTCCTGGACTTGATCGAGGACAATCTCGCGCCCGACGATCTGGACATCGCTGAGCCGCTCTGGACGCTCAGAACCATCTCACGCGATCCCGAATGGCGCTGGCTGGTGCCGCTCACATCCGGCGAGACAATCCCGGCCGTGGACCTCCAACGCCGGTACCTCAGTGCCGCACAGCGCTACTACACGGGCCGCGACGCTGAAACCGACCGGGTGCTCGCTGAGTGGGAACGCACGCTCGACGATCTTGAGAGAGACCCGTTGAGCACATCGGACCGTCTCGACTGGTCGGCCAAGCGGGTCCTCTATGAGCGTTTCATCGAGTCCGAAGGGGTGTCATGGCAGGATGACATCATGCACAGCCTGGACCTCGAGTATCACAACGTGAACATCGCTCAGAGCCTCTACGGTGGGCTCGAAGCTTCGGGCAGCATCCAGCGCGTGACAACAGACAGCCAGATCGCCCGCGCCATGGTAGAACCTCCATCCAACACGCGTGCGCAGGCGCGTGGGCGTATTGTCGAAGCTCTGATCCAGCGACCTCACATCAGGTACATCGTTGACTGGGACGCCGTGTTCGTGGAACCCCGCAGGCAAATCACCATGCGGGATCCGTTCTTCCCCTACGCACGGGAAGCCGCCAGCTTCATCGCAAGCATGCCGAGTTCCGGCTCATACTCCGGCCGCAGGCGGTCTCGCCGCTTCGACATCACGGAGTAGGTACG
Organism: Chthonomonadales bacterium; assembly: GCA_012517255.1. GTDB lineage: Bacteria > Armatimonadota > Chthonomonadetes > Chthonomonadales > CAJBBX01 > JAAYVH01. Next base: position 28,199 of record JAAYVH010000291.1, on the reverse strand, counting down.
ATGCGCCAACGGCCATGATGCATGCTGTGGCGCCGAATGCGAAAGGCAAAGTGACGCCGCTCGTGGCGATCACGGCGCCTGTCAGAGGCCCGAGGAACCACGACAGCTGGTTAGGCAGCAGGCTCAAGGTCAGGACTGGCGTCCGGGTTTCAGGGTCTGCATAGCGCGCCAGGAGCACCATTCCCAGCGCCCCGGCGCCTCCCACAGCGGCAGCTTGCAGCGATCGCCATACCGCTAACTGCGGCGCACTGCTTGCCCATGCCTGGCCTGCGAGTCCGATGCCTGCGGCGAGCAAGCAGCCCCTCCACACACGGAGATGACCGGCCCGATCTCCCGCCCATCCGACCGCCGGTGTCAGAAGCGCCATGGCAATGCCGGAAACGGTGAAGACAAAGCCTATGACATGCGCCAGTCGCGGCCCCGATACCATCTGCTGCAGCAGCACCGGTGTGTAGGGCTGCGCTGCGGATACTCCCAGGGCTCCAACAAATGTGACTACATACAGAGTACGAACCGCCCTGTTATGAACAATGGCTCGGAACGACCGCGCTATGCCTGCCCATGTCGAGACGCTCGCGTGGTGCGGCTTGACCTCTTCCTTGAGCAGAACTCCGAGCGCAAGGGCCATCAGTGCGGTCAGGCCAGCATCGATGAGCAATAGAGCACGCACGCTGTACGCAGCCACGATGGCGCCGCCAAGGAACGGCCCGATAGCCATCCCGACAGGCGAGCCCGCACTGATCAAACTGACCGCTCTCCCCAGACGTTGCGGCGGAGTGATCGCCTCTTGCACTGCCATCATCACGCCCGTGTTGCCCAGCACGAAGCCCCCCAGGAGCCGCGCACCTGCAAGCATCCAGACATCATGGCTGAGCCCTGCAAGCGCAAACATGAGAGCGCCCGCCACACTGCTGCGTATGATAATAAGCTTACGGCCATAACGATCGGCCCAGACACCCCAGAACGGCAGCAGCGGTAGCCCTATCACGAAGGCAAGAGCCGACAGAATGCCGATCCAGCGAGGGGCAGCGGCACGGGGCACCGCCAGTTCGTCGAGCAATATGGGCAGAAACGCGCCGAGATGACCGAAGGCAAGCGACTCTACAAATCCGGTGGCTGCGAACAGCCACATAGTCTGTCGCCAGTCGTTCCTGTGCTGCGTCACGCGCCGAGTATACCAGCGGCCCCATGGGTACAATGGGATCGTGATGCGTGGGTGGACGCCATGGCGCACGAGGGAGGTCTAGTAATGTCAGAACGAACCGTTACGATGCGGGGAGCTCCGCTGCCTCTGGTAGGTCCCGAGCTCAAGGTAGGCGATCGCGCTCCGGACTTCAGGCTCATCCAGCGAGGTCCCGACGGGCTCCGCGAGATCACCTGGGATGACTTTGAGGGTAAATGCGTAATCCTCAGCGTTGTCCCGTCTCTGGACACGCCGGTGTGCGAGAAGCAGACTGTCCGCTTCAATGATGAGGTGATTAGCTTGCCGGCCAACGTAGAGGTGCTCACGGTCAGCATGGACCTTCCGTTTGCACAGGCCCGCTTCTGCAGCGAGAAGGGCACCCATCAAGTGCAGACCGCATCCGATCACCGTACGGCTGAGTTCGGCTCAGCATATGGCGTGCTCATCGAGCCGCTCAGATTGCTTTGTCGGGCGATTTTCGTCGTGGACGCCGATCGGCAGATCCGATATGTCCAGTACGTTCCTGAAGTGACCGACCAACCCGACTACGAACCCGTGCTCACCGTGGCACGCGAGCTGGCAAGCTGAGCAAACCGGAGGTTCGACAACCGAGCGTCCTGTGGCGCCGATTCGCCGGCGCCGTTCCTGACGCCGCGGCGTTGGGCCTCCTCAGCATACTGGCGTTCGTTTGGAGGCTGGGTTCGCCCGGCCTCTTTGACTTCAACGAAGGCCTCTACGTTCAAGCCGCACGCGAGATGGCCATTCGGCACGACTGGATAACCGGCACGGTCAACGGAGTGCCTTTCTACGACAAGCCTCCCCTTGCGCTCTGGTGCGCCGTCCTGTCGTTCATGCTCTTCGGCTTCACCGAGTTCGCCGCGCGGTTCCCCGTCGCCCTCGCCGGGATCGGCATGACCGTCCTCACCTATGCGCTGGGTCGCGCGATCTTCGGACGCTCGGCGGCCCGGTTCGCGGCGGCATTCGTCGCGTTGAACCCTATGGCGCTCGGCACGGCCCGACAGATGACCATGGACATCCATCAGTCTTTCTGGGTTGCCTCTGCCATGGCGGCATTCTACGCCGCCGAGCGCTCACAGGGCCGTAAGCAGATCCTGTTCGCGCTCACGTTCTGTGCGTCGTGCGGTCTCGGCTTCATGGCGAAATCCTTCCCCGGGCTCCTGCCCCTGGTGATCGTCGGCATCTACGTCGCCATCGTGACGAGGCTCCGCTTCGCCGAACTCACGCGCTACGCGCGGGCGCTCCGGCCGATCCTCGGCATGGCCATCCTCGCAGTCGTGGTCGCACCGTGGCACATCGCCGCATATCAGCGCTCGGGGGCATTCTTCGTCGCCGAGTACTGGACGCACCACCATGTCGGACTGCTCAAGGCTACCGAGTTCGATCACGCCCAGCCGCTCTGGTACTACATCCCCATGTTGCTGATAGGGTTCTTCCCGTGGGGCTTCTTGCTGCCGTTCTCGGACGTCACACGCGCCACGCTGCGCGTTTCAGATGATGCAGCCCGAGGCCGCCTGCTCATTCTCCTCTGGGCCGCAGTCACCTTCCTTGCATTCACCGCCATGCGATCCAAGCTGATCAGCTATCTCCTGCCCATGTATCCTGCGTGCGCCATACTCGCGGCCTCGGCTGTCGCCCGGCAGGCTTCGCCGAGACGCGCCCGGGTGATGGCAGCCGTTTGGGGCCTCATCGGCCTCGCACTCATTGCAGCCCTGGCGATCGTCCACTGGCGGCTCCTGCCGATGGCACGCGAGACAACGGACCCCGAGGCTCTGGCCTTGATCACCCCCGAGATGACCCGGGTCGCCTACCTCATTCCCGCTACACTTGGCGCAGCTCTGCTGGCTGCCGCCGTGGCGGGATGGCGTGACTCTCGGCGCGGCGCGGCGTGGGCGGTGGGAGGAATGGCTGCGTTCACGTTCATCGCGTGGGAGGTCGGAGTTCCCGCCTACGACCGGGCCGTCAACATGCCGCTGCGCCACATCGCGGCCGAGGCGGGCGCGCGCTTCGACCGCGATACGCCATTGGTGGTGCACATTGGCCGGCCACGTCGCCCCAGCGTGTTCTTCTACCTCCCCGACTACACGTTCCACCGCCTCCTTGTGCCCAATCGGCGCGATCCTATTCTGCTTGAGACGTGGGATTCCGAACCTGTCAGGGCGTTCGTCGCGGGTCACAGGTCCGTCTACATACTGGCCGACCACAACCATGGCATGGAGACGCTGGCATCCATACCGTCCGCACGGGTAGTCCTCCGAAGCGCGCGTTGGACCCTGTTCCATGTCCTCGCCCCAGCGGGTGCGCGTCCGCCGCATCAGCCCGCCGGCCGCTCGTCCCGATGATACGCCGCCCTTGGCGCCCGAACCCCATCCTCTATCTTGTCGCCCTCTGTTTCGTCGGGTTCTGGTATGCCCCCTCGACGCTCGGCATTACGGACCTCGATGAGGGCCTCTACGCTGCCTGTGCGCGCGACATGGCGCGAACCGGCGATTGGATAACGCCCCGTGTGAATGGGGAGCCGTTCTACGAGAAGCCGCCGTTGCTCTACTGGCTTTCGGCCGCCTCCATCAAGCTTCTGGGCCCCACCGAAAGGGCCGTCAGGCTGCCCTCTGGCATAGCGGCCACAGCGTTGGTCATTATCACCTATCTGTTCGGTCTCAAGTACATTGGCCGTCGTGCTGCTTTCATCGCCGGGGCGGCGCTGGCGCTCGCGCCCATGACCGCGGCAGCAGGCCGCCTGGCCACTACCGATGCCGCTCTGTGTCTGCTTCTGTCCGGATGTCTTTACAGCTCATACCTCTCGGTCAGGTCTGATACGACTGGCCGCACATACTGGTCGCTGGCCGCATGGGTCTGCGCCGCATTCGGCACGCTCGCCAAAGGCGCTCCGGCGATCGTCATCCCTGTCGCGATCCTTGGCCTGCACTATCTCGTCGTCCGACGCGCCCGCCCCGTAGGACAGCAGCGGCGCCGTTTGCTCATCAGCACTCTCGTGGGCCTGGGCCTGTTCGTCGTGATAGTCGCGCCCTGGCACGTCGCCGTCTGGCGCGCGAACGGTCAGCCCTTTGTGGACGAGTACATCGTTCGCCAGCATATCGGCCGGTTCAGAGGAGGCGATACCGCCCATCACGCTCCGTTGTGGTTCTACGGACCAGCGTTTCTGGCGGGGTTCTTTCCGTGGAGCGTTGTCGCCCTCGCCGGTCTGTTTGCCAGGCGCCCTAGCCTGAATGCGGCTGGCCCAAGCATCTCCGAACCGCCACCGGATCAGGATGTTCTGACGTTTCTGCGGCTGTGGTTCGGCGTCGTCTTTGTGATCTTCTCGGCAGGCGGCAGCAAGCTGGTCAGCTATATTCTGCCCCTGTACCCTGCGGCAGCGCTGCTGGCCGGCCACTGGCTTGCCCGGGCGACGATGCCAGAATCGCGGGCACGTCCCCTCATCGTAACCGGCATTGCGGGCGCGGCCATCGTCGGCTCGCTGTTCGCCTGCCTGCTGTTCCCGGCGCCGGTGATCGAGGTGGTCAATCGCTACGCAGATCGGCCTGTTCGGCTATCCTCAGTGGACGCCGAGTGGCTGAACCTGGCCGCAGCCATGGCCGGCGTGCTCACGGCAGGGCTCGGCGCTATGGCTGGCCTCGCGATGGCCCGCCGTGTGCGGCTTGTGCCCAACGCGCTGATCCTCACCATGCTCGCTTTCTTTCTTGTCGCTCTCCACCTAGGACTGCCGACAGCGCAGAGAGCCATGATAGGATCGTTGCACGCAGTGACAAGGCGGGCGGCCGCTGTCGCGGGTGACCGGGGAGCCCTCATCATCGCTCTGCCCGGTCCGCGTCGACCCAGTGTGCTGTATTATCTTCCGGATGCAATGCTGGCCCGCAGGGCCGTCGTCGAGATTGATGCGCAAGACGGCACCGTTGGGTCCGCCGTGGCCCTGCTGCGAAGTCGCCACGTCGTCTCGGACCGGCTCGTCGCCATCGTCTCGGCAAGCGCGGCCCGCCCATCGGATATAGATCAATGCCAGCCTACTGTAATCGCACAGGCCGGACCCTATCTCATAACGAGCCTGTTCGCGCCTCCCCATGGAGGGCAACCATGATCGCCATCATCTCTCTGCTCGGAGCGCTAGCCATGCCCACACTCGATCTTCCTACGGGCCCCACGCCTGACCCTGTACCGATCCCCCATTTTCCCGATCGCCTTCATGCTTTCGTCTGGCGGAACTGGCAGCTTGTGCCTGCCGAGCGCATGGCCAGGGTCGTCGGCGCCCGTCGGGCTGATATTGTGGCGCTCGGTCGCTCCATGGGTCTCCAGGGGCCACCGCGCATCAGCGCCGATCAGTTCCGGCGATCGCACGTGACCATCATTCGCCGGAACTGGCATCTGCTGCCCTACGAGCAACTGATGGACCTGCTCGGTTGGACGCGAGAGGAGCTCGCATTCGCACTGCGCGAGGACGACTTCCTGTACGTGAAGCTCGGCAACCTGAAGCCGCGATGCGATCGGCTTGTCTATGCTCCACCGAGCTCGGATGCCCGGCGACGAGCCGCCCGCATCGCCGCGATCATCAAGGAGGAGTTCCCCGCAGGCGTTGGAGCCACGCGCGAGCCGCTCTTCCGTTTCGTCAGGCAGCTTTCGTCAAAGCCTGCCACACCGGCGTCTCCCGTGTCCACGAACATGAGTCCGCGCTTCTGCTATTCGTACTTCGGGCTGTATGGTGATCCGTTGCTCGATCCCAAGAGCGACCCCTATCCTGAGGGATACCTGGCTCGACTTGCCGCCGCCGGCGTGGATGGGGTCTGGCTTCAGGGCGTACTCAGCAAGCTGACGCTGTTTCCGTGGCAGCCTGAGCTAAGTGAGGGTTACGAGAAGCGGATCGCCAATCTGCGCCGTCTCGTTGCCAGAGCCAAGCGTCACGGCATCAAAGTATTCCTCTACCTCAACGAGCCTCGAGCGATGCCCAATCGGTTCTTCGACGATCACCCGGAGCTCAAAGGCGTTACCGAAGGGGACTTCACGACGCTCTGCACCTCCGTCGCCGAGGTCCGGTCGTATCTCGTCAACGCCGTCGCCGCTATCAGCCGCGCCGTGCCCGACCTGGGTGGGTTCTTCACCATCACCGCCAGCGAGAACCTCACCAACTGCTGGTCTCACTTCGGAGGCGCAGCCTGTCCACGATGCAGTCAGCGCCCGGCGGCTGACGTGATCACTGACGTCAACCGAGCCTTTGCTGAAGGCGTCCGAGCCGCCAACGGCAAGCAGATGCTCATCGCATGGGATTGGGGATGGCCTGACGAGTGGGCCGAGGATGCCATCCATGGCCTGCCCCAGGAGTGCGCCCTCATGAGCGTGTCCGAGTGGGATCTTCCGATCAACCGCGGCGGCATCGCTACATCGGTCGGTGAATACTCGCTCAGTGCTGTAGGCCCTGGGCCCCGCGCGCGGCGACACTGGGAGATCGCCCGCCGCCGCGGGCTTCGCACCCTGGCCAAGATCCAGGCGGCCGCTACGTGGGAGATGTCAGCGATGCCCTACGTGCCTGCGGTACGCCTGACAGCGCAACATGCCGCTAACCTCAGGTCCCTCGACCTTTCGGGCCTCATGCTGGGCTGGACCCTGGGCGGTTACCCATCGCCGAACCTCGACGTGGTGCGCGAGGTTGCCTCGGGCAAGGGCGTTGACGAAGCGCTCGAAGCCGTAGCCCGCGCACGCTACGGCCCCGTGGCTGCAGCGCCCGTCGTTGCGGCCTGGAGTGCGATCAGCGAGGGATTTGCGGAGTTCCCATACCATGTCGGCGTCGTCTATACGGCTCCGCTTCAGGCTGGACCGTCGAATCTCCTCTTCGCCAAACCAACCGGTTATCGAGCGACGATGGTCGGGATCGGCTATGACGATCTGAACTCATGGCGAGCGGTCTACCCACCGGAGGTCTTCTATCGCCAGCTTCGCAAGGTCGCCGACGGCTTCGCCCAGGGGGCACGCATACTGCGTGGCGCTGCCCAAGAGGCCGACCAGACCCATCGCGGAGCCGTCGAGGCTGAAGCCCGTGTTGCAGAGGCTAGCGCCCTGCACTTCAGGAGCGTTGCGGCACAGTCCGAGTTCATCCTGTTGCGGAGTGGCGCCAATGCCACTGAGTCTGTGCATCGGCGGTTGCGCGAGCTTCTTCTCGAGGAGAAGTCCATCGCCAAGGAGCTCTACAACCTGCAGATACAGGATTCCCGCATCGGATTCGAAGCCACCAATCAGTACTATTACGTGCCTTGCGACCTTGCCGAGAAGGTGCTCAACTGCCGATGGCTTCTTGGGGACATCGAGATCAGATAGGGCGAACCTCTACCTTGATGCCGATGGTGCGAATGATGGAGGCGGCGCGCTCACACTCCGTTGCAGAGCCGTGGTGCACGATGGACTTCCCGAGGTTGTGGATCTCCCAGGTCTCCATCGCGGCTTCCTGAACGCCGCACCCGGTGGCCTTCATGAGTATCTCGATCACTTCGTCAATCGTGTTGTAGTCGTTGTCGAACACGATGACGATGTGCTCGCCGGTGCCGGTTGTAGGATCCTGGACCTCGGTCTCTGGGGTTTCGACTACTGCAGCATTCACGCTAGTGGCTCCTGCCGTTGCGACGCGGCGCCCGAGCCGGCGCACCTCTCGCTCACTAAGCAAGAGTATATACCAACTTGCCGAGGCGGAAAACAATGAAAGCCGGACCGCTCTCGAGCTGTTGGCCGCTCGACAATGCGGTCCGGCTGAGCTTCACGGTTCAGCTCTAGCGGCTCTCGCCGCCACGCCGCCCGATCTTCGCCATATGTTCACGGTCGCGTGAGACCTTGAGTCCCCCACGACGCCCGATGCGCGCCATGTGCTCTCGGTCCTGAGCCACGCGGGAGCCACCCCGGCGCCCAATCTCCGCCATGTGCTCTCGGTTTTCTGCAACGCGCGAGCCGCCTTTGCGGCCGGCCTTCGCGTGACCTTCCGAGTCCCCATGCCAACCTCGCCCCTTGCGCTCTTGGGAGTCGGAGTTGGCCGTGTTCTCGTCAGCCATGATATGCGTCCTCCGGTCGTATGGCCGTAACGGGAAGCAACCAGGCTGGCGCTTCCGCTACTTTGCCTTACGTGGAATGACGCGCTTCTGTCGCATGTTTGTTTCGTGCAGCTAAGAAACCCGCAGCAGGCTATGCACTATTGGCCGGTGTTCGAGCTCACGGATGCGGTTGGCCAGGGAGCGGCGCTGGCCGGACCATCCGGGCCCTGGCGCCGAAGCGATAGGACGGCTTCCGGAACTCGATGGGCTTCGTGCCGTAGGCGGCCATGACTGTGCCCAGACAGACAAGGCAGCACAGGACACCCCCGGTCAGACCCATAGCCACCGTCTGCGCCAGCCCTCGGGATGGAGCGCCCCCTCGCCGTAGCGCGTGAACCGTGCCGGACCAGCACGCGATCAGCACCGACGTGACAGTCGCGTTGACCAGAATGATGCCCTCTGTGATAAGCCGCTGCTCCCGGAAACCCACCAGCGCGCGCTCGAAGTTCATCACGACAACGGCGCTCAGGAATGCCACGAAGAGAAGGAGCCCTCGGCCTTCCCACGTGGAAGGCATGAGCGACAGAGGCTTCCTCATGTGGCGGATGAGCAGTACGACAACCCCAGCCGCTACGATGAAAGCGCCGATGTTGAACCACGTCATGGTGGAGAGCCAGTACAGGCCTGGCGGGAAGGCCCCTGCCTTGACCCACTCCTCGGGATTCTTCCGCGCGTTCAGATACGTGATGCCCACAAGCACGGCGGCCGGTGCGAGCCAATCCGACCACCGTCGAACAGGCGGCGCGTCCGACACAGGGGCCGCATCACGTGCCGCTCCCGCCATGGCCAGACCAATGCCGACGCCATTGATGAGGCCATAGGTCTGCTCCATGACACTGTGCCAGTTCGTAACCCAGCCCGTCTTCACTCCGAGGATTTGCACCGCCGTTGCCAACGGGAACCCAACGCCGCCGACGAAGCCTGCGACCAGGCCTGAACGCGTGACACCTACCAGATCGTGGCACTGCAGGAACACGAACGCCCCACAGACTGCCCCGAGACACCCGGCCCAGTTGTCGCCTCGCGGCGGGGTCATACGCCAGCCGAGCGCCACCGGCAACAACAGAAAGCCGATCCACCACCCCACGGCTATGTGGAGCATCAAGGCGCTTGCGTGGTCTCGCCGCCGTCGGCCCAACATGTAGACGAGAGGCACAGCAACACCAATCAGAGCCGTGGTCCAGTCCGAGTCAAACCAGTACAGGGGTTCTTCGTGACGGTATTCCGGCCCGCCGGTAAGGCGGATGCTGCTGCGCTGCGCAAGCCAGACGTTCAGCCCGTCGTAGGTCAGATCGTGAACGGTCAATGCCCCAAAGAACCAAAGAAGCGGCGGCAGCAGCGCCGTCAGGCGTTCGCGGTCGAGATACGCCGGCAGGGCGGTCCCGATACCTCCCATGGCGGCCCACAGAAAGCCTATCAGGTATAGCGAGGCAAATCCATACAGCACGTTCGGCGGATCGCCGCAGTGCGTATAGCCGAGCACCTGACCATAGGACATGGATCCGCCGAAGGCCCATCCGATGCCGCCAAAAAGACCAAAGAACGCAACGCGCCTGTGCCAGTCTGATCGGTCGGTAACGAGCGCCGCAGCCATGGCTGCGAGCGCGCCGGGGATCATGGCTCCGTGCTCGTGACCGAAGTTGCCCCGGATACCCCAACCAATGGACAGCGCCAGCCCCGGAATGACTACGAGCGCCCAGACGGGCTGACCCGACGTTCGAGGCTGAGCTGACGATGCAGTGGCGTGTGACATGGTTGGCCTTCTGCTCAGTGTTCGCTGGGCGAAGGAGGCGCACCTGCTTGGTAGGGGCCAAAAGACAAAGGAGCCCGCCTCATACGGAGGCTGGCCCCTTGGAAACCACATGCATCACCATACGATGCAGTGATGCTAGGATACAACCGGTACCGAACGGACGGTATAGGACGAACCTCCAACCGCGCGTAGGACTGCGCTGATGCGTGTCGGTGATCGTCCTACGCCCCCTCCGCCGCGTTACTCCGCGAGCTCCATGGCGCACTCGCGTTCCAGACTCTCAATGAGCGCCCGAATCTCCTCCAGGGCAGCGCGGAGGGACCGCAGACCGTCGGGCGACAAGCCGACCGGCGTCAGCTCGTTCAGGGCCGCTGCGCACGCTCGTACCACGTCCACGGCTTCGGCGTCGGCCTTCGCCATCGCTCGGGACTGAGCAGCCTGCTCCTTCGCCTTCAGATAGCCCGTGAAAGCCTCTGGAGGCGCCGTCAGGATCTCTTCAGAGAGCTCCGGGCTCTCGCGCAATGCACGCACCAACGAGGCGGTTTCCGCGGTGGAAAGCCGGTCCTGCCGGACTCGTTCCGCGACCCGACGTTGCTGGTCAGGGTCATCCGCAAGCTGCTTGATGAACCGGGCATGCTTCTCCGTGAGGTCACCGTCGGCGGGCCGGTTGGGCTTCGAAACAATCTGCTCACCGATGTCAGCCGGAAGGTCCAGGAGATCGAGCAAGTTGCTCACGGTGCGCTCCGAGACCCCCAGCATCGCGGCCACATCACGGGCAGTCGCGCCCGTCGAGTCCTGCAGCGCTACGATACCCCTAGCGCGATCCAGGGGGGACAGATCCTCCCGCTGCATGTTCTCAATGAGCTGCTGCGTGCGGATCTCCTCCGGGTCCAGTTCCCTAACGACGCACGGTATTTCAGTCAGTCCCGCCAGGGTCGCTGCTCGCCACCGGCGTTCGCCCGTGACGATCCGGTACATGCCGACGTTGTGCAGCGGCACGACCGTGATAGGGTTAAGAATGCCATGCCGTTTGATGCTATCCGCGAGCTCGGTCAGTGACTCCTCGTCGGTATGGGTGCGGGGTTGGCCGGTGTCCTCCACGATGCGATCGGTGGGGATCAGGCGCACTTCCATGGATGGGCCTCCTCGATACGCATCCGCCACTGTCGCGAACGCGTCGGAGACCAGAATACCTGACGAGGTTCTATCTGCGAGTGCGTGTTGACGGCGGATTCTGCCGCGCCAGCGGCGTCCCGTCGTGGGGACAGAAGGACCATGCCGGCAAAACGGGCCTGGAACACCGTGGACAGGTGGCCGCAGGTTGCCCCCAGACCGGTACGCCGCGAACGGACACCAGCATCCAGTCCGTCGGGGCCAGGAGGATGCTCCCGTCTAGCTGCATCTGCCATTTGAGCGCGCCGGTTCGGCCGATGGAATCGAGCACAAGCGACAATGGGGTGTCTGTGAAGCGGGCGGCCAGTCCGATGTCCGCCGGGATCCGGGGATCAAGCCGAATCGGGACGCGCGTCTGTGACTCTATCTGTCTGAGCGCAGTCCGAAGCGCTATCGGCTGATCATCCGGGATCGCCAGCGTCACCCGCCGATCCAGCGCCGCAACCTGATTGGGGAGAATGATGGCCTGCGACGGACGAATCGTATGGATGCGCGATCCAGACCCTAATCCGGCCCTGTATGCCTGAGATGCAGACGGCGTGTCAGGGTCACCAATGGATGCGGCTGTTGCGGTGGCAACAGAGATCATGTCGCCTCGGGTGATGGTGATGGCCGGCTTCGCGGCAGCCTGCAGACGATCGAGGATCTCGTCGAGCGTCTTATCCCGCAGCACGAAACTGATCGGACCGGTCACGTCTTGATTGATCGTGTACTCCTTGCCGCTCTTCCGCAACACCGCCGCAAGCACGTCGCGGATATCGGCGCCGTTCGCCTCGATGCTGTAGCGGGGAGTGACGCCATCTGCGGCCAAACCAGTCTCCACGATGGACAGCGCCGATGGCCTGCTGCCATTCTGTCCGATGGCAGGCGATGCCAGAGGTCCCAGAAAACAGATGATCAACGCAGTCCTGAGTTTCATCGTGTGAATGTCACCTTTCCATCCCGACGGAGTCGGCCGCGCCATCGGACGGGTCCTCCTCGGCCGGTCGAGCCGATGTCGCGCCAAGCGATTCCGCACTCTCGGCCCGCAGCGTCTCAGCCGCGACGCGTATTGCCCGCAAGCGGCCAGACGCGTCTCTCTCAGCTGTGCCGTGAAGCTCTGTTACCGTGTCTCCGATGCGAACACGGTCGGCCCATTCTCCGCTCCGTCTGTCTCGCAGTACCGACGGAAGGACCGGAGCCGGCATCTCGTAGCCAGGTCCTCCGCCATGCTCCATGCGTTCTCGTTCGGCCAACAGCATACGGGCGGAGATGCCCCGTTGATCGGTAACGTCCAGGAAGCTAGCCGGCAGACCCGTACGCTCGCTGCTGCTCGGAGTCACCCGTGACGAGCGGCGGACACGGTTCACCGAAATGGGAGGAGCGGACACCCTGGCCGGTTCACGAGAGGCCGCTGGAGGATCGGGATGGCCTGTGACGGTGGGCTCGGGCGCAGGGAGCGTCAGCGCGGCGGTGAGCGCTTGCCGCTGAATGCCGCCCTTCTCATTCCTCGCGTCATGCGCGGGCCGGAAGCCCAGGTAAGCCACGCACGCCACCGCAAGCGCCGCTGTCGCGGCCGCTCCGGCATATCGAAGCCGGTGCGTCACCCGCAGGCGCGGAGATTCGAGGTTCGCGATCCTTGCATGCAAGCCCACACGCACCACGTCCGGCATCGGCGCCGGTGCGACGCTGCGGAGGATGCCCAGAGCGCGGTCTGCTCGCTGGGCATCTGCGCGACAGACGGGACAACGTTCGAGATGCTCACGTACGAGCGCCGTCTCATCACGGCTTAGCTCATGCTCCAGATACGCTGGCAGCAGCGCACTGATAGCTTTGCACCGAGTTCTATGCGTGCTCATCGCGTCCAATCACCGCTTCGTAGCATTCCCTGAACTTCTGTCGCGCCCGAAACAGGCGAACCTTGGCCGCCCCGACGGAGCAGCCAAGCACCTCCGCGATCTCCTCCAGATCCATCTCTTGCAGGTACCGGAGCACCAGAACGTCTCGGTGTTTGGGATCCATTCGCGAAAGCACTCGGTGCACTGCGTCTTCCGCCGAGCGGCTGGCCAGATCGTGTCCGGGATCCGCTGAGCTATCCGGCTTGTTCTCGAGCGTCTCGCCGAACGGAACCCATCGGCGGCGGCGAAGGGCTCGGGCCGCGTCAACCGCCCGGTTCACGGCTATGCGGTACAGCCATGTTGAGAACCGTGAACCGCGGCGGAACGTGTGAAGCGATCGGTACACCTGCAGGAATATCTCCTGCGTGACGTCACGCGCGTCATCCTCGGATGCGAGTATTCCCCGAACGATGTTGTACACATAGGAGCCGTATCGATCGAATAGCTCCTCAAAGGCCTGCCGATCGCCGGCGAGAAACCTCTCGATCGCCGCATCATCGTCATCGGCAGACGCAGCAGACAGCGTCCGGCTCACCGAGCCGCTCCATACCAGCGGATATGTACCTTCCCCAGTATCGGGCATCGCGTCTTGATCGCCGTCCCACCTTTCGGCAACCGTTAGACGAGTCTCCCGCAGAGCGGGTTACCTGATTGCTGTGAGCATGATGGGGACGGATGAGCCCGATAGGACGCGCAGGTTCTTCGGGGCCCATCCATCTCGGTCACGCCATCAGAGCCATCGCGTACGGGCTGTGTAGGTGACCGTCGCGCTCCCGTCCTTGGGAACCTTGACCGGGAACTCGACCGTTCGCGCATCGCGCTTGACGAAATCGGCGCTCTTCTGCGTGATCCGCCAGTCCGCCCACAGATGCTCGATGATTGAGACTGTCACCTCTTCCGACTTGTGGTTCTTGATCGTGATCTCGAAGCTCTCTTCGACTTCCTTGTCCGAGATCCGCCGGAAGTTCGTGCGCTTGTGTTCACCCACGATGTCGAACGCGTCACCTACCTTCAGCTTCACGATCTCATCCTTGGGGGTGTGATCGATTTCGTCCTCGCCCACGAACTGCAAGCTGCCTTTGCTGTCGGCTTTGTACAGCCGCATGCGGCCCTTGGGCAACGGAATGCCAAGACTGGGCTTCGCGTTCTTCACCTCAACAATGACATTGACCTTCTTGTAGTTGCTAGTATCCCATTGCTCGCCCGGCCTGAAGTCGGGATTGAAGATTCCCCAGAAGCCGGTCCGTCCGTCATAGACGAACTTCTTCACGCATGGCGCCTTGTTGGCATTCAGCAGCGTCATCTGCTTCTGCTCGTTGTTACGCACCGTCGTCGTGCCATCCAGCGTGTAGAGGTGATACTCAAACAGCGATTCCTCCGCGAACGCTGGCGCGGCGTCCGCCTTCATCATCTCCGCGTTGCGTCGCCCTCCGCCAAGACCGGCAGGAGGCTGAATGCGCCGCACATCGCCTGCGATGAGCTGTAGATTCGCATTCTCGTACGTCGCGCCGCTCTTGTTGTCCAGAGTGACCCAACCCGTCACGTCCACGAGCTTGTCGTCAGCCGAGAGCACAACGACATAGTCCGCGCGCCAGGTGAGGCCCTGCGTCATGTAGGAGACCTCGGCTTCGTGTTCGCCAGCCTGCGCGCTGTCCACCAGCCAAACGAGGCGCGGGATAGGAACCAGCCCCGCCGGCATCTCGTGGAGCTGTGCCTCGCCGACGGGGTTCAGCAGGATTTTGCCGTCGTCGGCCTGGATTACCAGCCCGTTGTAGGACGTGCTGGTTCCGTCGCCGCCTTCACCAGTCTGGGCCACGGCTGCCGTGACTGGCGCGAGGATGATCCCTGACACCTCGCGCTGCTGCCCGTTCCCGAGGTTCTGGCGGATCGTTACCCTCTTGCCGACCGATTTGTTCAGCAACGTAAGCGGGTTGATCAGGTCGTACTGGTAGTTCTGCTCGCGCACCACCACCGCGTTTGGCGCCGTCAACGACTTGAAGTGCACTGTCGTCGGGTCGATTTGCTGAGCCACATCCTCGACGATCAGCATGGTTCGCCCGTTGGCGAGCTCGACCTTCCTCCGGTCCTTGACAACGCCGAAGTTCTGGTTATAGATCGTCAGCGACACGCCCGTCGGCTTGCCGACTTTTCCTTCCTGTTGGGCTAGTACCACGTTCGGTACGAGCAACGCTGCCAACAACATCCATGCGCGCGACATTTGTCACCCTCCTCTGTCCATAGCGAGTCACGTCCGCTTGCGGCCCTCGATCGGTCCACAGCAGGATAGACGATTCCCGCTGCAGAAAACACTCACAGCTCGCTGCCCAGGCGAGCCATTCATCACCGGAGATCGCGCCCTTGGCTCTGTTCATTGACGGTCTGATCATCGTCGTCTACTTCTTCGCCATCACCGCCATCGGCATGTACATGGGCCGCCGGGAGAAGAGCCTGCATGACTTTGCCCTGGGCGGCCGGCGGGTTCCCTGGTGGGCCGTCATGGCCTCCATTATCGCCGCCGAAACGAGCGCTGCCACCTTTCTCGGCGCCCCCGGAGAGGGCTACGAGAAACGGAGCCTCGCCTACGTCCAGCTCGTCTTCGGCCTGATCATTGGGCGCTACATCGTGGGTTACGCCTTCCTCAAGCCGTACTACCGCTTCAAGGTCTATACGGTGTACGACTACCTTGGCGTGCGATTCGGAGCGGCTACCAAGAACTACGTCTCTGCGCTCTTCCTGATCATGCGCACCCTGGCCTCCGGAACCAGGCTGTTCGTCCCGGCGCTGGTCATGGTCCTCGCATGGCGCATGTTCACTGGCGGCGATGTGCAGTTCAGCCAGAACGCCGTGACCACGGTACCGCCGTACATCATAGCGGTGGTCGCGCTGACGATCATCACGTGCGTCTACACGGCCATCGGAGGCATCAAGGCGGTCATCTGGACGGACGTCATTCAGGCAACGCTCATGTTCACCAGCGCGCTCGTCGCCATCGGAACGCTCCTCTATCACATCGGCGGCCTGAGCGAACTCGCCCGTCTTGTGCCTCAGATGACGCGGCTCGAGGGCTATTTCGTCACCGGCTTCGAGCCCGCCAGGGTGGCCGCGTGGAAGGCCGCCGAGGGCGTGGCGCACATGGACTTCTGGCAGTATGTCAAGCTGATCCTTGCCAGTGACTACACCGTCTTCTCTGCCCTGATCGCAACGGTGATTGCCAACATGGCCGCGTTCGGAACCGACCAGGACATGGTGCAGCGCCTCCTGACCGCCGAAACCCACCAGAAGGCTCGCCGCAGTCTCATCACCGCGGCCTTCATGGACCTGCCGATAGCCGCCGCGTTCACCTTCATCGGCATCCTCCTGTTCGTCTACTACACGAAGGACCCCACCTGGAAGCCGACAGCCAATGCGGACGTGTTCGGCGCGTACATCCTGCACGTGATGCCTGTCGGGATTCGCGGTCTGGTCCTCGCGGGCGTCTTCGCCACCGCAATGGGCTCGCTCTCGGCAGCGCTCAACGCGCTCGCCACCAGCGCTACCAACGACTGGTGGATACCGTATTTCGCCCGGCGCAGCAACGAGGCGTCCCACGTGCGAGCCGCTCGAGTGTTCACCGTGATCTTCGCTGTCCTCATGGTTGTCATCGCCGGTTTCTTCGCTTACGCCAAGGTGACGGATCCCAACGTGCGTATCATCCCCGTTGTGCTCGGCATAGCAGGCTTTATCCTTGGTCCGATGCTGGGGGTCTTCCTCATCGGCATGTTCACCAAGACCCGCGGCTCCGACCGGGGGAACATGCTCGCGTTGACCTGCGGCCTGATCGCAACGATTGTTCTGGGCGAGCTCCACATCTCGGCTGCCAACATGGTCCTCCCCTGGTTCGGCATCCAGACCGAGTGGGTTAGGCCCTCCTGGCTTCCGCACGTCGCTTTCACGTGGTTCGCCATGGTTGGCGCCGTCACTGTCTTCGTGGTCGGCGTGCTGTTCAAGACGCCTGAACACGTGCTCAAGGCCGCGCAACGAAAGGCGGAGCTCGCCGACGCCGGCGATGAAACGCCTCCCGCTCTGAGAGAGGGCGCCTAACCTGTGAACAGATTCAGCATCCCATCGGAAACCAGCCGCGAGCATGGCCTCATGCATGACGCCGTGACACTGTTCGCCGCGGACCGGAAATCCATCGAAAGCCGGTTTGATGGCCCGTATTCGCTCGAACGCCGCATCCGCCTCCGCGAGCTCTACGATGCCTGGTCAGTCTGGCTCGACAGTCTCGACTGGCCCGCGCTCTCCAGACCAGATCAGGTTGACGCCACGCTGCTCGGCATCTTCATCGCTTCAGAACGGACCTGTCTGGACATGGAAGAGACACGGTTCGAGGAGATGTCCGTCGCGTGGCCGGCAATCCATGACATGGTCGGCCTGCTGGATGCCCGCCGGAAGCTTGATGACACCGATCCGCGGGACGCTGCGCGCTGTCTCTGCGACGCGTCTGCCGGATTGAGTTCGCTTGCGTCGCAAGCCGCAGGCGGCGTCTCACCGGTGCTCGCCAACCGACTGGCAGGCTTCCTCGACAAGCTCAAGAAGAGCCTCGCAGAATGGCATGCCTTCCGCGCCGGCTATGATCCCGAGTTCACCTGGTGGCTGGCCAGCCCATATCACCGCTTCGAAGAGAACCTGACCAAGGCAGTGGAAGCACTGCGTCGCTCCAACGTGGAGCCGACAGCTTCGGAGGAGATCGTTGGAGACCCTGTCGGTCGCGAAGGACTGGTACAGGACCTTAGCGCGGCTATGATCCCCTACACGCCGGAGGAGCTAATACGCATCGGCGAGATCGAGATGACGTGGTGCCGTGCCGAGATGGCGAGTGCCGCCCGCGACATGGGCTTGGCGGACGACTGGCGCGGAGCCCTCGAGCGTGTCAAGGATGACCATGTCCCGCCGGGCCGACAAGCGATGTTCGTTCGCGATCTAGCTCGGGAGGCCGTCGCATTCGTCATCGAACATGACCTGATGACCATCCCGGAACTTGCGCTCGACGGCTGGCGCATCGAGATGATGCCTCCCGAACGACAGAAGGTGAACCCCTTCTTCCTCGGGGGCGAAGCGATCATCGTGTCGTATCCCACCGATGCCATGGATCACGAGCTCAAGCTCATGAGCATGCGGGGCAACAACCGCCACTTCTCTCGCGCGACTGTGCAACACGAGCTCATTCCGGGCCATTTCATGCAGCACTACTGCGGCGAACGCTACCGACCCTATCGCCGTCTCTTCCGCACTCCCTTCTGGACCGAGGGGTGGACGCTCTACTGGGAGCTGCGTCTGTGGGACCTGGGATTCCCCCGCACGCCGGAAGAGCGCATCGGCATGCTGTTCTGGCGTATGCATCGCTGCGCCCGGATCGTTTTCTCGCTGCGCTTCCATATGGGCGAAATGACCGCCGGCGACTGTGTGGAGATGCTCGTGCAGGAGGTCGGGCACGAGCGCGCCACCGCCGAGGGCGAGGTTCGACGCTCGTTTGGAGGCGACTATCCGCCGCTGTATCAGTGCGCCTATATGATCGGCGGTCTGCAGATGCGCGCCCTTCACCGCGAGATGGTGCTTGAGCGCGGCATGAGCGAACGCCAGTTCCACGATGCGGTCATGCGTGAGAACTGCATGCCGATCGCCATGCTACGCGCGATCTTGCGAGACGATCCCATAGAGCGCCATGCCTTGCCGACATGGCGCTTCTATGGTGAGATCAGCCAGAGCGGATCGACTGTCGCCCCGCTCTGACATGCTCAGACCTTGCGGGACTCAGCCTGCAGCTTGGCGGCCTGTGTCGGGTCGCCAATGTGCAATGTGTCATAGGCCTGCTGCGATGAGGTGAAGGCGCCGACCCCCTCGTGACCGTGCCAGTCTCCCTGATGGTACATCGGGTTCGGCAGACCGGTCTCGCGCTCCCGCTTGGCTATCCAGGCCTCCATCTGAGCAGTCAGGGCCGCCACGACGTCCGGAAGCTGCTCGGCGAGGTTCACATTCTCATCGGGGTCCTCAATGAGGTTATACAGCTCGACCGCAGGCTTGAAGTGGAAGTCCGGCTCGAGCGCCCTGATAAGCTTCCATTCGGGAGTCCGCCATCCGTGCTTGCGCATCCAGGTGCACTCGGTGATGTAGAAACTGCTCTCGTGCGATGCAACGTCCCCCTGCACCATTGGGAGCAGACTCCTACCGTCGAAGGCAATCGTGGTCTCGATCCCCGCCAGCTCAAGCAGCGTCGGCACCAGATCCTTGTGCTGGTTGTAGCCAGGCACGCGAACCCCCGACGGCAACGCGGCATCGCAACGGATGATCAGGGGCACATGCAACGTCGTGTCGTAGATGCCGTGGTGATCGAACCAGCATTCGTGGTCATAGAGCGTCTCGCCGTGATCGGCGTTGATCACAACGATCGTGTCCTCCAGGATGCCAAGCGTTTCCATCGCGGTGAACAGGGTCGCAATGGCCGCATCCATGTACGCCACGGCGCCGTCGTACTGCGCGATGACGTAGTCCTTGTCCGTGATACCCGGAGGCATCCAACTGGCGAAGAAATCGCGGAACGGCTTGAAGGACATGACGGGTTCCATGCTCTTGTTGGACGGATCGCACTCGTTGCCGTGGTAGAACATCCGCTCGAACGGCGCCGGAGGCAGATAGGGTGCATGCGGATCCATGTGCCTCAGGAAGAGGTAGAAGGGCCTGTCGCTCGCAGCCAGACGATTGAGCTCAGGAATGGTGACATCGTTCAGGTTCTGCGCTTTGGGACTGCGTCCCTCATTCCAGCTCCCCCATCCGGCGAAGTCCACATAGTGATCAAATCCTCGCGAGGCGGGATTGCCGCGGAAGCCCACGCAGACGGACTCGTAACCCACGTTCCGCAGTATCTCCGGTAGAGTGGCGACCTCAGGCCGCAGGCCTCCTCGGTGCCGCAAAGCCACGATCTGTGTGCCAAAGCAGTCCATGCCCGTCAGCATCGAGCCGTACCCGCTGGTGGTCGGGACGTGTGGGCAATAGGTACGCTCGAACAGCACGCCCTGAGAGGCAAAGCGGTCCATATGGGGAGTGGTCAGGCGCGGATACCCATAGCAACTCATGTGGTCCGCGCGCAGGGAGTCGATCCCAAGATGCACGATATTGGGGTGGCGGCGATTGTTTGAAGCCATGATCCTCTTCCTTCAAGAGCTCCGCGCTGAGCAGAACTGAAGCGGTGTTGCGATGCCGCTCATGATAGCATAGCGATTACCAGGTCGCCTACATTGGTGCCGGTGGGACCGGTGCGTATGAGCGCGCCGATACGATCGAGCAGCGGATGCGTGTCGCTTCGCGAGAGTGCGACGGTCGCTGACAACCCCGCGGCGGCCACCCGATCAGCCGTCTGACCGTCCACAAGCGCTCCCGCAGCATCGGTTGGCCCATCGGTGCCATCGGTGCCAGCAGCCAGCAAGACCACGCCGTTAACTCCCTCCAACACCGACATGGCAGCGACGCCGATCTCCTGGCAGCGCCCCCCAAGCCCGTCCCCGCGAATCGTTACAGTTGTTTCTCCCCCGAAGAGCAGGCAGGTGATCCCCTCACGTCTTCGGAGTTCCGGGAGATCGCGAGCAGCGCCCGCTAGCGTTAGAGCGACCTCGCGCGCCTCTCCCTGCAACCACGATGTGACCACGATGGGACGGTAGCCCCGCCTCTGAGCCGAGGCGTAGGCGGCATTCAGAGCGGTATGAATGTCCCCGATGATCACGTGCGGCGGTTGCTCACACCCAGTCTCCACGCCTGGTAGCCGGGGCGACTCCACTGCCACTGATCGGACGGATGCCGGGACCTGGTCCCATAGGCCGTATTTGTCCAGAACAGCGCCGGCAGCCTCTGCAGATCCCGACTCGATCATGCATGGCCCCGAACCGATCGCCGCGAGCGGACTTCCCAGCACGTCGGATAGCACAAGGCACACCGAACGAGCCGGCGCGATCAGGCGCGCCAACCCGCCAGCCTTGATCCTAGAAATCCGCGCACGGACCGCGTTGATCTCGTTGATCGTGGCGCCGCATGCTAGGAGCGCTCGGGACGTGGCCTGAATGTCCTCGAGCGTCACGCCTTCGGCGGGAAGCTCCATGAGAGCCGATGCGCCGCCAGATATCAGCACGATGACCAAATCATCGCTTTCGGCTTCGTCGGCTAGCTCGGCAATGGCTCGGCCTGCCTGGATCGAAGCGTCGTCCGGTACCGGATGGCCTGCCTCCAGGAGCCTGACCCTGTCTGTCGACACGCCGTGACCGTGCTTCGTGACAGCGATACCGCCAGCAAGCCGCGAGCCCAGGACGCGCTCCATAGCCTGAACCATGGGCCCGGACGCCTTCCCCGCCCCGACAACCAGCACGCGTCGAACTTCGCCCAGGTCGAACAGATGGGCGCCGACGCGAAGTTGCTGTCCAGCAAGCACAACGTGCTCAGCGATCAGCCGATCTGCCGACACAGCCCGCAGCGCATCGGTGTAGACCGCTAGGGCATCCTGAGAGACATGCGAGCGCGCGGCCGGGCATCGCGCTTCAATGGACATGGTCACACCTCCGGAACCGTATTGGGCGCATGGCGCCCAGCTTCCTGCCGTTGGACCTTACGTGTGCCGTCAAACATGCGCATGATTCCGAAACGCATTGTGCCGTACTGCGGTACCATTCGGAGGAAGCATGATGCCCGTTGCAGAGGAGGCACAGGATGCCGCGAGCCGTTGTCGCCCTTGTCGTGTTAGCTCTAGTCGGAATGTTGAGGAGCGCCGCCGTGGCCGACCCGCTCAAGGAAGGTCGGGACCTGTATAAGGCTGGCAAGTATGCGGAGGCCGCAACAAAGCTCGAGCAGGCCACGCGCGAAGATCCAGGCAACGCTAAGGCGTGGTGGCAACTGAACTTCGCCTATAACAAACTTGAGCGGTATGCCGATGCGCTGCGCGCAGCCGAAACCGCCGGTCGCATAGATCCGACCTATGGCTTTGCCTCTGAGCCAGGCAAGTACGGCGAGACGGTGGCCCGGTTGCAGAAGAAGGCGGGCTCCTCCCGTCGCGGTGCTCTTGATCGTCCCCTGCTCGAAAAGCCGCGGCCATCAGAGCCGCCTCTCGACAACTCCCTTGTTCGCCAGCTGTCTTCGTCCGGGGTGTACGTAGAACCAGGCCTCAACATAGACAAAGACAGGCTCGCTTCCGTCATCAGGGAGCTGCGGCCCACGCGAGTCATGTTTCTCGCCTTCAACAACAAGGCCGGTTCTGCATCACTCACGCGTGAGGCCGATCGCGTCCGGTCATACTTCGGTATATCCGACGGCTACGTCATCGTCTGCAGCAGAGCAGGCGTCGCGGCTTCCAGCAAGTCCCTCAACCGCGACACTCTGCGTGAGCTCACGCGGCAGGTCGCTCCGCAAATGGAAGGCGGTGACTTCACCGGCGGCCTCGAGCGCCTGGCCCGAGGGCTGGTAGCTACGCGACAGGCTCAGACCGCTCGGACCCGCACAACGGCAGCTACCGTGGTCGGCGGTATGGGTGTGCTCGTCTTCGGCTGGGTTCTCTCCCGGCGCATTCGGCACAAGCGCACCATGACCGCACGTCGCGCCGCGGTCGATCAAGCGCGATCCGAGATCATCAGCCAGATGAACTACCTCGAGGATTCCCTCTCGGCGGCGCCGGCAGCGATGGCTGGCACGGTGAAGCAGGCGCGTCTGGACGCAGGAGCCAAGTTGGACGAGGCCTCCCGACTGATCGTGCGCGCCCGTTCCGAGTATGACCTGACCCGAGCGCAGCGGCTTCTGGACGAAGCTTCGGCTTGCATCGCGCGCGGACGGGATGCCCTTGAGGGCAAGACGCCATCCGATTCACGCGGCGCCGATCGTCGCGGCAGCCCGCCCGTCTACCCGCAGGCCAGAGTCGCAAGCGGCCCCGATACCGACTGGCAAGCAGTCCCCGATAGCGAGCGCGGCGTCTGCTTCTTCTGCTCGCGGCCGTCGCTGCTCTCTGAGCTGACCCCGGTCACGGTGAGCCTCGAAGGAGACACCCAGCGGGTCCTTGCCTGTGCCGATGACTACCAGAGGATCAAGTCCGGCGAACCACCGAGCATCCGGGCATTCCAGCGCGGCGGCAGATATGTGCCCTGGTACGCTGACGACGAATATGATCCATACCGCGACTATTACAGTCGAGGCTATGGCGATCGGTCGCTCCTGAGTGATCTGGTGACGCTTGCGCTGATCGACCGCATGTTCTGGGATTGGCGAACCCCCTCATGGACGTGGGGCGGCGGCCATCACGGCGGTTGGGACGGCTACACATTCTGGCCCGATCATCATCACTGGCAGGACTACCACGTAGAGCGGGCCGCCTCCAGCAGCTTCAACCATGACCGCTCGGACGGTGCCGGGACGGACTTCCTTGGCGGCGGCTTCCACGACGGCGATCTGGACTCGGCAGGAACGGACTTTCTCGGTTCCGACGACTCCTAACCACCGGGTTCATGAGGCATCCTCGGGTCCTCTTCTACGCCATCAACGGACTCGGCCTCGGGCACGTCACGCGGCTGCTCGCCATTGGACGCAAGTTCCGCCGGATCGCGCCCGAGGCTGAGATCGTCTACTTCACGAGCTCCGAGGCCGAGGATGTCGTGTTCCGGGAGGGTTTCGCGGCCTTCAAGGTACCATCCAAGACGCTCCGCGGTCAGGCCATGCTGCGCCCCGCCACCTACTCGCGCATGCTCCAGACTGTTACCCTTAATCTCATCTCGTCCTTCCATCCGCACGTGCTGGTCGTGGACACGTTCCCGGCAGGCACGCTTCAGGAACTCCTGCCTGTGCTGCGTTGGGATTCTCGCAAGGTCTTCGTGTTCAGGGTGCAGCGACCGGAATCAGCGCGTTCGCAGCTCACGCAGTCGGCGCTGGAGCTCTACGATCTTGCGATCGTCCCACACAATGCCGGTGAGGTAGACGTCCCGCTCCCCGAATCGCTGGAATCGACCTGGACGGGGCCGATTCTGATCCGCGACCGGCACGAAACTCTGCCGCGCTCGGAGGCTCGTGCCGTGCTCGCGCTGCCGCAAGACGCCCCCGTGGTCTACGTCTCGTTCGGAGGAGGAGGAGACACCGCCATGGACGAGGCGCTGTCGTGTGCCGTGGAGGCCCTGGCTGGCCAGACGTACCACGTCGCCGTTGCTGACGCTCCCCTCTACAGGGGCGGCGTGAGGCTGGCAGCGCGCACTCCATCCAATGTAACCTTCGTGCGCCACTATCCCATGGCAGAGCTGATGACCGCCTTCGACGCCGCGGTCAGCGCGGCAGGCTACAACACAACCATGGAGCTTCTCCACCACGGCGTACCGACGGCGCTGGCGCCTTTTCCGAGGCAGGTGGATGATCAACATGCGCGGGCGCGCGAGCTGGCCGCCGAGGGAGCAGCAGTCGTTATCGAGCCCCTAACGCCATCCGGCATCCAGGATGCCGTCGCGGCCCTGCTGCGGCCGGACGTTGCTGAGACGATCAGAAGTCGGGCCATGTGCCGCGTGCCAGAAAACGGCGCCGAGCACGCCGCCGCAGCCATTGCCCGACTTCTCGGTCTGTGATATCGAGGGGTTGCGCCCTGTGGGCTGCTAGCGCCTGTAGCCGCCGCTCATCGGCCGACCACCGCTATAGCCACCCATGCCACCGCTATAGCCGCCCATGCCGCCGCTATAGCCGCGCGGGCCTCCGCCGTAGCCGCCGGAATAGGGCATCCCGCCGCTGGGAACCTGTCCGCCAGATGCGCCCGACATGCTCTGGAAGGCGCGCGGGCCTCGAGACGCGGCCGCGGCTGAGGCCTTGGCGGGATCGTAGGTACGGCGAGGCCGGTTGATGAAAAAGTACGTGCCGGCTGCGATGGCCGCAAGGCCAAGGATGATCAACACCGCTACCACGGGACTGATCTCTTTTCTCACGCCAATTCTCCTGCTTCGCGGAAGGCTTGCCAAGCATCGCCGCGTTCCGCGTTCGATCGGTCTGTCGCCGCTATTATACAACCTGCCAGACGATGGCCGATCAGGGCCAGCCGCGAGGTCGCCCGGAACCGCCGTGCTATAATGGCACCATTCGGAGATCGGGGCCATGGTGACGCACATCGCTCCGACAGCCTGACGACCACCTCGTGCCTGTCTACGTGATCAGGATGACCCGCATTGGAGACCTACTCCCAGGATCATATTCGCAACTTCTGCATCATCGCCCACGTTGATCACGGTAAGTCCACTCTGGCTGACCGCATCCTCGAGCTCACCGGCGCCATCTCGGAGCGGGACATGCAAGACCAGCTCCTCGACACCATGGACATTGAGCGCGAGCGGGGCATCACGATCAAGATGACCGCGGTCCGTCTGACCTACCGGGCCGAGAATGGTCAGGCCTACGAACTGAACCTCATTGACACTCCCGGTCATGTGGACTTCACCTACGAGGTCTCGCGGTCGTTGGCGGCTTGCGAGGGCGCCGTACTCGTCGTAGACGCTGCTCAGGGCGTCGAAGCACAGACGGTCAGCAACGTGAATCTGGCCTACAACCACAACCTTGTCATCATTCCGGTCATCAACAAAGTGGATCTTCCGGCAGCCGATCCCGAACGAACACGCGAGGACATCGAGTCCGTGCTGGCTGTCGAAGCTCACGATGCGGTTCTGGCCAGCGCCAAGCAAGGCCTTGGCACGCGGGAGGTGCTCGAACAGATCGTCCATCGAGTCCCTCCTCCCTCAGGCGATCCCCAGGCGCCGCTCAGGGCGCTCGTGTTTGACAGCCATTTCGACACGTATCTCGGCGTGGTCTGCTATGTACGTGTTGTGGATGGCATGATACGTCCTGGCCAGCAGATTCGCTTCATGGCAACGGGCAGGGACTTCGAGGTCAACAGCGTCGGCATATTCCGGCCCCAGATGGAGGAGACCGAGAGCCTCCGCACGGGCGAAGTGGGCTTCCTTACTGCCTCCATCAAGAAGATCGGCGACGCCAATGTCGGAGACACCGTCACCGACGCTCAGCGCCCAGCCTCCGAGCCGCTGCCAGGCTATCGGAAGGCCAAGCCGATGGTGTTCTGCGGCCTCTATCCGGTTGACAATCGGGACTATCCCGATCTGCGAGAGGCTCTCGAGAAGCTCCAACTGAACGATGCTGCTCTCTCCTTTGAACCAGAGACGTCGGCAGCGCTCGGCTTCGGCTACCGGTGCGGCTTTCTGGGCCTCCTCCACATGGAGATCATCCAGGAGCGCCTTGAACGGGAGTTCGGGCTGCGTCTCATCGCCACGTCGCCGTCGGTCGTCTTTCGCGTCTTGCGCACGGACGGAACGGCCATGGACGTTGAGAACCCTGCGCACCTTCCCGATCCGTCTCAGATCAGCGTGATCGAGGAGCCTTATGTCGACGCTACCGTTTTCGTCCCATCCGCCTATATAGGGGCCGTGATGGAACTGGCGCGTGACCGGCGCGGCGAGTTTCTCCACATGGAGCACATTACGCACGGAACCGCCGTCTCGGAAGCCAAGGCAGGCTCGCAACACGACCGGGTAATGCTGCACTATCGCCTTCCATTGGCAGAGATTCTGCTCGACTTCTACGATCAGCTCAAGAGCCGCACCCGCGGGTACGCATCCTTCGACTACGAGCCTTCAGGCTACCGTGAAGGCAAGCTCATCAAGCTCGATATCCTCGTCAATGGCGAGGTCGTTGACGCGCTTTCGATGATCACCCATCGCGACAAGGCCTATCAGCGCGCCCGAGCCCTGGTCGAGAAGATGAAGGAAGTGGTTCCGCGGCAGCAGTTTGAGGTCCGCATTCAGGCGGCCATCGGCGGCAAGATCATCGCGGCCGAATCGGTGCGCCCATTCCGCAAGAACGTCACGGCGAAATGCTACGGCGGCGACATCACGCGAAAACGGAAGCTCATCGAGAAGCAGAAGGAAGGCAAGAAGCGCATGAAACAGATCGGGAACGTCGAGATTCCTCAGGAAGCGTTTCTGAGCGTCCTCAAGATCGGATAGGCACAATGAACGACACCTTCGCCAACCATCCCATCGCGCTGCGCCCCATGGGCGACCATCCGACGGTCCAGTACAGCGCCGCCGAGCTCCAGCGGTGTCTCGAGGCCATCACCGGACACGCTGTTGTCATCGAGAGGGCCAGCGGATTCGCCGCCGGCGTACCGGGCATCTGGCTCGGCATGCCGGACCAGATTCCGCACGCTGCGGCGATCGCCTCGGCCGATGAGATGGCCGACTCGGTCGCTGGGAGTGTCCGAGGCGCTGATGGCTGGATCGCCGGCTCCAACCCTCGCAGCGTCCTCCTTGGGGTCTACCGCTATCTCACGCACCTGGGATGTCGGTGGGTACGGCCCGGACCCGACGCTGAGTACTTGCCAAGCGGCGTCAGGAACATCAGCTGCGAGTTCGAGGAGACGCCATCCTATCGCCACCGCGGCGTGTGCATCGAGGGCGCCGTCAGCGAAGAGCACGTGCGCAACATGATCGAGTGGCTGCCCAGGGTCGGCATGAATGCCTACTTCACGCAGTTTCGAGAGTCCTACACGTTCTTCGATCGCTGGTACACGCGGTCCTCGGGCGCCAGAGGCCGAACCGAACCCTTCACCATTGACGAAGCAAGGGAACGGCTCGCGCGGCTCGTCTCGGAGATCCGCAAGCGTTCACTCGTGTACCATGCGGTCGGTCATGGGTGGACGTGCGATCCCTTCGGACTGCAGGGCCTGGGCTGGGAGTTCGACGCGGTCACGGCATCGCCTGATGTGGAGCCGTACCTGGCTCTCGTGAATGGCAAACGGGAAGTGTGGGGCGGCCTTCCGCTGAACACGAATCTGTGCTATTCCAATCCGGAGGTACGGCGCATCATGGTTGAGGACATGGTGCGCTATGTCGAGCAACACCCGGAGGTTGATCTACTCCACGTCTGGCTGGCCGACGGAGCGAACAATCAGTGCGAATGCCCCGCCTGCAGCGTCGCGCTGCCGTCGGACTGGTACGTGACCATGCTGAACGAACTCGACCGCGCGTTGACAGCCGCCCGTTCGTCGGTGCGTGTGGTCTTCCTGATCTACGTGGACTTGC
>JAAYVH010000290.1 GCA_012517255.1 Chthonomonadales bacterium | reverse complement strand
TCTACGATCCCGTCCCGGTTCAGCCCTCCGCCAACGATGATCTGGACCTCGAGCTGCTCTGGCTCCACGCGCTGGAAGAGCACGGCATCGGGCTGACTTCCGCGGACCTAGCCGCCGAATGGCTGGCCCACATGCGCTATCCGTGGGATGAGTACGGCTACGCCACGTTCAACCTGCGGCGCGGCATCAATCCGCCGTTATCGGGCAGGTTCAACAACTGGTTCCGCAACAGCATGGGCGCGACCATCCGCGCGGAGATCTGGGCGATGATCGCGCCAGGCAGCCCTGACGTGGCTGCCGCGCTCGCCTATCAGGACGCCGTGCTCGATCACGCCGAAGAGGGCGTGTGGGCGCTCATGTTCCTTGCCTCGCTCGAGAGCGCGGCGTTCTTTGTCCACGAGCCGCAACGGCTGCTTGACATTGGGCTCGCCCGCATCCCGTCCACATCGCGGATAGCGCGAGCGGTTCGCGCCGTCCGATCGGCATATCAGGCCGGCGACACTCTGCTGCAGGCTCGTGCGCGGGTACTGGCCGAAGTAGGGCACACCAACGTGACCGACACGGCCCAGAACCTGGGCTTCATCGCCATCGGTCTGCTCTACGGAGCGGGCGACTTTGGCGCATCGGTCTGCGCGGCCGTCAACTGCGGCTATGACACCGACACGACCGGAGCGACGGTCGGCGCGATCCTGGGCATCGCTCAGGGCGCTGCGGCTCTGCCCGCTCGCTGGCTGGAGCCCATCGGCGAGAACGTGGTCGTCGGATGGGGCGTTGCCGACCTGCCGGTGCCGGCAACAGTGAAGGAGCTGACCGATCGCACCGTCGCCATGGGCCTGAAGGTCATCGAAGACCGGTGCCCCGGCATCACGATCGGCGAGGCTGCGGCATCGGAAGTCGGGTCGGTCGTTCCCGACGAACCCGACGCGTCTGACCGATCGGACCCGGCTGATCAACCGGACCAGGTGGACGCGCCGGAACAGCCCGATTCGGCCCCCGCTCCAGAGCCGGACTGGCTCGATGCCTCGGCGTCCGCCTCGCTGCTTGCGGCTTCCAGCGCCGTCTCGGTGATGCATGCCGGTGCGTTCCAGATTACGGTGGACTATGGCGATCGAGGACCCGTCGTTGCGCCCGGCGCTGCCACCACGGTCATCGTCGAGCTCCTGAATCGCGGTGAACGGCTCTTCTCAGGCCAGGTGGGCATCAGCGCCCCGACCGGCTGGCGCGTTGCCGTCCCCGGCGCTCAGGGCCCCTCGGTTCGCATGGAGCCCGGGAAGCGCGCGCGCCTCGGCTATGTCCTGAAAGCTCCAGCCGACGGGCTCCACGCCGAACAGAGCATGGAGCTCACGTTGACCGACGACGACGGCCACGCTACCTCCGCAGCGTTCCCGGTGCTCGGAGCCGCCTGCTGGTGGATCGTAGGCCCGCTGCCCAACAACTACGAGACCGGCTACGACCATTCGTTCCCGGTCGAGCTCAAGCCCGATCTCACAGAGAAGTACCTAGGACGGGGCGATGGGCTTGTCGGATGGGAACGCATCGTCTTCCCCGAGACCGTCATGGATGTCGAGCGCATCTTCGGCGGTATTGCCGGCATTGCCTATGCCCGAACGGTCCTCCATGTGCCCGAGCCCGCCGACGCGAAGCTCATCGTCCACACGAACGACGGCGCGCGAGTCTGGCTGAACGGGCGCGTCGTGTATCAGGTACATTCCCACGAGCCTTTCAGACCGTCGCTCTGTGCCGGACCCGGCGCGGACGTTCACCTCGCTGCCGGCGACAATCTGCTGATGGTCAAGATGGCCCGATGCGGCGAGCCCTACCAGTTCGCCCTGTCCGTTGTGGATCGCGAGGGCAATCCGCTCCGCGACCTCGGAAACACGCGGTGGTAGGCTCACCGTCACAGGTGCAATCGCAACCATGCGACTGGACGATCCCACGCCTCGGGACACGGCAACGTCAGGCAGACGCAGGCATCTGATCTTCCTTGCCCATGTGTGGGCGTCGGCGCCGTTTGCGCTGCTGTGGCTGCTCGTGCCGGGCATGCGGCTGGGCGAGCCGAGAGCCGTGGTTGCGGGTCAGTGGGCGCTGGCGGCGCTGACCGCCGTCTATCTCGTCGGACGCACGTGGCTTGCCTGGCTGGATCGGCCCCGGATCGCATGGAACTACCTGTATCCCATCCCGGATGCCATCCTGATCAGCATATCGCTCTACATGACGCACAGCGCCGAAAGCGTACTCTACTTCACCTACGCCTTGCCGATCATCGCCGCGGCCAGCACCCTGAATGTCGCATGGGCGGCTTTCGTGGGTCTGATATCCGTTCTGGGGGCGCTCACAGCCACGACCGGGCTTGCGCCGATCAGCTATCTTGGCGCCTCCTACCGGCTCATGTCGCTCGTGGTGCTGGCCTCGCTGGCCACCTGGCTGGCGAAGCTGGCGGCCGACGTGCAGGCGCGCCTGAGCGTCGCCGACGAGCGCAACCGCATAGCCATGGAGATGCACGACGGCGTTCAGGCGCACCTCATCGCCATCGCATCCCAGTTGGAGCTGGCGGGCCGGTTGGCGGAAACCGACCCGGAGCGAACCGCCGCCATCGCGTCGGACTGCCGCGACCTCGCCCGACAGGCTGCCGATGACCTGCGGTTCCTCGTGCATCGGCTCCGGGCGAACGAACCGGGAGAGGCGTTCATTCCCGCCCTGCGGCAGTACCTGCACAACCTCAGCGGCCGCACGGGCCTGCCCGTGCGCCTGGACGTTTCGGGCCAACCGGAACCGCTCGGCGCGCCACGGGAGCATGCCCTGTTCCGGATCACGCAGGAGAGCCTGAACAATGCGCTGAAGCATGCCGATGCCGACGATGTCCGCGTGTCGGTCGGGTTTGAGGCATCGCATGTGCGCCTCACGATACGGGACAACGGTCGAGGCTTCGATCCGGAGCAAGTCACGGAAGAGGGACATGAAGGCATCGCGGGCATGCGCCAGACGGTTCGCGCCGTCGGAGGCGAGCTGACCATTGATGCCAGGCCCGGAGAAGGCGCAACGGTCACCGCGATCGTGCCGCGCCCGGAAAAGGAGACCCAGCGATGGTTGAGGAAACTGCGCCTCCGGTAGCGCCCAGCATTTCGATCCGGTGCATAGTGGCGATGGAGGCGGTGCGCACCTCGCAGGACCTGTCGGCGGATGCGGTCGCGGCGCTCGTGAAGCGCTGGCATGATGCGCTATCTGGCCTCCCGGAGGCGACGGTAGCGTCCGGCGCCGAGAGTGTCCTGGCATCGTGCCCTGATACGGCGGCAGCCCTGGGCGCGGTCATCGAGGCACGCCGATGGGCCGCACGGTCCGGGCACGGCGCGCACTACCGTGCTGCCATGCACGAGGGACTCGTCGGGCGGTCGAGCGTGCTGATCGGGATCGATAGCGCACTATGCCGGGAAACGCTGCGTAGCGCCCACGCAGGCCAGATACTCGTGACGGGGACGTGCGAGGATCTGGTGCGCCGTGCGTTACCCATCGGGTATGTGCTTCGTGACGTCGGCGAGCGCCAACTGAAGGCATGCAACGTGCCCATGCGACTGTACGAACTCGCGGAAGGCTCCGAGCCTGCGGATGCGCCAACGCAAGCCGACGGACACACGCCCGGGGCGATCCGGCTCTTGCTGGTTGAGGATGACCGCATGTTGCGCGAGGCGCTGGCCAGTCTGCTGCGGCTCGATCCCGAGTTTGATCTGGTGGGCACGGCCCCTAACGGACGCCGCGGCGTGGACCTCGCGCTTGCGCTGAAGCCCGACGTGGCGCTCATGGACATCGAAATGCCTGAGATGAACGGCATCGAGGCCACGCGGAGAATCCGTCAGGCCCTGCCCGAGACGCAGGTGCTGATCCTCACCAAGTTCGGCGACGACGAGAGCGTCTTCGATGCCATCCGCGCAGGCGCGCTGGGCTATATGCTCAAGGATGCGGGTATCGATGAGATCGGGCGCGTGGTCCGGGCCATCCATCGCCGCGAGGGCTACATCAGTCCGGCGCTCGTGCCGAGGGTGATGCAGGAGTTCGCGCGGATATCTCGGGCCGGCGAAGAGACTCGCGCGCTCTATGCCGAGCTGAGCCGGCGCGAGATCGAGGTACTCGAGCTTCTTGGCGCGGGCATGCGCAACCGCGCCATCGCCGACAAGCTCTTCATCAGCGAGAAGACCGTCAAGAACCACATCTCCAGCATCCTCGCCAAGCTGCAGGTCAACGACCGCACCGCCGCGGCCCTCATTGCCCGCGACCATGGTCTGGGGAGGTCGTCGCAATGACGGCAATGGTTAGGGGCGGGGCTCGCATACACCGGGCCTCGCGGCCCGGGCTCAATACGATCGGCCCTTCAGGCCGAACGGCAACGACCCCCATCGAAACCTGGACCGCGAACCGACATCGGACCGCGCGCCGCCGTCCGTCCGGATAAGGTCGGGGGCGCACAATCCGCACGGCAACAACCACACCGGGCACATGGTGGTCGTCCGCCCTGAAGGGGCGGGCGTGTTCAGCCCGGTTGCGGCTGCCACGCCAGGGGACGGCCTCCTAGGTGTGTTGGAATCTTCCGCGAGCCTCGTGTCGAAATCCAGGCGGGCGTCGTTGTGATCGTTCCGTTTCGTCGGCCCCGGGGTACTGTTCCGTTCCGCTGGCCCCGGGGTTTCGATACGGTCGGCGCGGCGGTCACTCTGTGCTCCGTGCGATGGGCGCTCTCCACGCCAACCTACGCAATCGCCCGGGCGCTCCCCGCGCCGACCTACTCAACCGCCGGGGCGCTCCTCGCGCCGACCTACTCAACCGCCGGGGCGCTCTCCCCACCGCAGAACCGAAGTGCCGGGGTCGTGCCCGCTCGCGCGATGGACGGCATGAGCCCGCCGGTGATTGAGCCGAGGCTCGCGCGCCGTGTACTGCGGTTAAGCCAATGGGATGGAGGCGCTCG
>JAAYVH010000289.1 GCA_012517255.1 Chthonomonadales bacterium | reverse complement strand
GCCGCGCCGGATGTGCAACGCGGGCAGAAAGCTGCGTTTGCGCGAGAGGGACGCGGCAGTCCCCGGGGACTCGGCGGTGCCGCCGCTTGGAAGCTGGCATAGGAGGGGAAACGTATGGAAAACACGCGCGATCGGAAAGTGCAGCACTGGATCACCGGCCTAATGGCGCTGGTCGTTGCGCTGATGGGGATCGGAACTGGGGGAAACGCCGGGGCAGATTACCTGCGTTTCGAGTTCAACGACGGCAACGTGCTCCCTTCCGCTCAGGGCGCACTGTACTGGCCGCCGGAGGGATGGCCGTATCGGATATCCGAACTGAACGCATACGCAGTGTCAGGCGGCTTTCTCCATCAGACCACGTTGCCGTACAGTGCCACCGGAGGGTACCTCGTGCCTAATATCGCCGACCACAACTTCGACATAGTCGTGGAATGGCGAATGCGGATCAGCAGCTATGTCGGCGGCGGAGGAGGGTGCTCGGTCGGAGTTGTCGACAGCACGGCGCCGAACTGGCGAGTCTGGTACCTGAACATTACGCCGAACGGGATATTCGACACCTACACCGGGAACGGCTATCTAGTGAACACGTCGGCCGAGTTTCACTCGTTTCGCTTGGTGGTCCCGGCCGGTCAGACCGGATACTTAGTGTACGTGGACGGCCAACTGGCCTTCTCGCAGGACTCGGAATCCTGTTCAACGACCGGCATGGAGGACCATTTCTTCCAGCCAGGGTGTGTCTTCTGGGGTGACCAGAGCACAGCACCAGGAGCAAGCGCCGACTGGGACTACGTTCGGATCACGGCGAAGCCGCTGGCGCCACTTGTGAACCAGCCGCCGAAGTGCACCTTGATCGCCGAACCACCCCTGCTAGCGGCGGACGGTGTAAAGGCTTCAACGCTTGCGCTCACGTACCTGGATTCTGCCGGGAGTCCGGTTGTCGGTCACACGATTCGGTTCTACAGCGACCGAGGGGGCAAGGACACGTTCTCCTCGGCGACCGCCGTAACGGACGGCGATGGCAAGGCATCGGTAACGGTAACGTCCCTCACGCCCGGTGTGTCAACGTACACGTGCCGTGACGAGACGGATGGCAACCAGCAGCTTCCATGCTCGGCCCAGGTGACGTTTACCAGTCCCGGCGGGGGGCCCAAGTTCACGGTCGCGGCAACCGCAGGCGAGGGGATGTGCTTCCCGCAGTATGTACCGTTCGCCAACCGTGTCGCGGTGACGGTCCTTGACTGGCTCGGATCACCGGGTACGGTGCGGTTTGAGCTGAACGGCGTTGCGGTTGACGTGTCCGCCCCGCAAGGAACTGCCGAGAGAACCTTCGATATGGGCTCAGACCTTCGGTACGAGTTCCCCCGCATGTGGAGTACCCTCCGAGTTTACGCCATCAATGGCGAAGGGGCAGTATCAGAGCCCTACGAGTTGCATTGGCTTGGTTTTCATCTGCCTCCATCCCTGTCATTCCCCCTATGGGCTGCGGGCCTGCTACCTCGGGCGACGTTGTCACGGGAGGACACGTTGGAGGTCAGTTTTGCGGTGACCTGGCCACACGAGAAGACGCTCGGCGCTGCCCGTGTACCTGCGCCCCTTCCCCTAATGAGCAATACCGTGTGGGGCTCGGAGGTCGCACGCTCAGAGTTCGCGGTTACGGTGTCGCTTTCGCGCATAGCCTATCCTTCGACGGATCTGCAGGGATCGGCCCGCGTAAGCTTTGGTCCGGACTACACTCATCAATGGAACCGGTTCGGCACACCACCCAAGCAGAAGCTCTCCATCAATAGCCTTCAGGTTGAGGCCGCGGTGCGTCCGTATGCGGAGTTCCAGTTCAGTCCTGCGATGTCGCTTCAGGAGCTGGGACTGGAAATGGCCTTCAAGGCCACGATAGAGACACCGGACCTCCTGCCCATGATCGCTGCAGCGCTGCCTGCTGCGGCAACGCTTACCCCCTGGTTTGAAGTGTTCGGTCGGTTTGTGTTACCGGATGCCACGGGTACGATACGGCTCACGGACACTAACGGTTACTGGGAAATCGAGCCTGCCGCTCTAGATGTTGGTGTGTCTGGCGCGGTTGTGGCGAGCTTCAAGCGCAGCGCCAAGAGCTGCATAGACGCCGAGATGGAGGTCGGTCTGAAGCCCGGTTTTGCTCTGGAGTTTCCGGGGAACGACGTTAATGCGTATCATTTCGCTGGCTGCCGGCTACTGGCGCAGGTCACCCTTGACTTGTTCCTGCAGGGACATGTAACGGTCAAGCTGGGATTCTTTGAGACCAGCATCGACCTTCCGAGCCTCCGGTCTCACTTTGCCTACCCGGCGGCCTCTGACAAGAGGGGGTTGGGGCGTGAGGGTCCTGATCGCCGTGTGGCGGGCTGGCATGCGCCGTCACGCCCGTACCTGAGTTCGCGGGAGCCATATCACAGGCAGAGTACCTCGCCGGTTCGTCATCCCTTCCAGCCGTGGCTCGACGCCAGTAGCACAGATGGGAACGCGCGGACACTCGCCAGCGGGGAGTGGGATGTCGCCGAGCTGAAGCTTGTCGAGAACGTCAACAATGTGGCCAGCCCATCGTTGGCGTATCTGGACGGCAATGCCGTGATCGTTTACGTCTACGACCGTCCTTCGCTCCCTGCCCATCAGGCGACTGAGATACGGATGCTGCGCCAGACGGCGACGGGCTGGGCCGATGTTGACGTTACGAACGACACAGCTCTCGACAGCCAGCCGTTTGTCGCTGTGTCTCCCGAGGGCAAACTCGTAGCCGTCTGGACACGCATGGAGAACGTCCAGGAGACCGACGATCCGGCAACGCGCTACTCCAAGGCGGAGATAGCGTGGTCCGTGTGGGATCCCGTGTCCCAAACGTGGTCGGCGGTCGCGACGGTGACTTCGGACGCACTCCTGGACCTCAATCCCAGACTGACGATCGGTCGGGATGGCGTGATGTACCTGACGTGGCTGAAGAGCCCCGACAACGTGTTTCCCAGCGATTTCTCGACACGCCAGTTGCCACACACCAACCTGTGGATTGCGCGTTGGGACGGCAGCAACTTCGTCAGCCCCGAGCAGGCGATCGCGGGCGTGGACACCACCGAGCATGTTGCTTTCGCAGTAGCCTCGAGCGGGGAAGGTGTTGCCGTGTGGAGCAAGGATCGGGACGGTGATGCCGCGAGCGATGATCCGGCGGTTTATTTCAGCCGTTACGCTGGCGGGACGTGGACCGCACCAGAGCGCGTGGATGCCGCGGACGTCCAGCCGCAGACCACGCCATCTTTGACGTTCACCACCTCGGATGTTGCGACGCTGTTCTACGTGCGCTCAGGCCTGCCCAACGTGGCGCAGGAGGACCATACCGAAGAGAACCTGGTGGCATCCACGCTGCTGGGAGGCGCGTGGTCTGCCCCGCTCTTTGTCGCGCGCTCGGGCAACATGGCGCATCTGGAGGTGCTGGCAACACCCGACGGCAAGGCCGCCGCGATCTGGACGGCTTCGTCCACGGAAACGGCCGATATCTGGTCAACCGTATTTGATCCTGCCACGGCAACGTTCAGTCTGCCCGTGCCGCTGACCAAAGATCAGGGGGATGAGCGCCAGCTTTCGGCAGCATGGGATCCTGCCGGAAACCCCTCCGCTGCATACCTGAAGCGAAGACTGGAAGAGCAGGAGCGGGAGGTTGAGGACGACCAGGGCAACAAGCACACCGTCACAGTGCTGACCGGTGTCGCCAATGACATGTACATACTAATCCATGCACCGAAGCCGGACCTAGCCGTGAGTGATGCAGACCTGACTGTTACCCCGCCGGCTGCAGGCCCGGGCGAGAGCGCAACGCTGTCGCTTGGTCTCCGCAACCTGCGCGGGCTGGCTGCGTCCGGTGTGCAGGTGCGATTCATGGACAGAACGCCGGATGGCGATACGGCCATCGCCACGGTGACCACAGACCCTGCGGTCGTAGTTGGTGGTGGGTCGGCAACCGCGTCGACGACCTGGGTCGTGCCGACCGACGGGAAGCCTCATACGGTTGTCGCGGTCGTGGATCCAGACAATACAGTGGTGGAAACGGATGAGACGAACAACGAGGCATCCTACGCGCTCGTCCCGCCCGATCTGGCTGCCGGTAAACCGTACGCAAAGGAGTATCTGCCTGACGGCAGCGTGAAGCTTGTTCTGCCTATACGAAACATCTCCGCAGTCACCTTCAATTCGCCCGTCGAGTGGAAGCTGTGGGAGGGCGAGGCAGGCTCGGGTGCCATCCTTGGTGCTGGAACGACCTCGGCGCCGGACCCCGGCCAGGAGCAGCTTCTGGAAGTTGTCTGGAAGCCAATGGATAGCACGCCGAGCGAGGCGATGATGACCCTGGTGGTTGACCCGGACAGCAAGTTGGCGGATGGCGATCGCTCCAATAACACGGCTTCGGGCGTAATCGCCTTGCGGCCCGACCTCATGCTGAACCCCTACGACGGCACGTTCAAATGGAACGCTGATGGCACTGGTACGGTGGAGGTTACACTTCAGAACGTTGGGTGGTGTACGGCAGAGAACGTCCTGGTCACAGTGTTCAGCGGTCCTCCAGCCGATCCTGGCGTAGTGGCGTTGGGCTCTGCGACAGTGGACAGCTTGGCGAGCTACGCCAGCTCGCGTCTGAGCATCGCCGTAACACCGACGGGCGACACAAGAGAAGTTTACGTTGTTGCCAACCCGGCCGGGGTTATTGCGGAGGTCCGGCGTGATAACAACCTTGTCATACTCACGTGCCCGTCCAGAACCCAGACCACTGCGTATACGATTGACCGCACCGGCACGGTCACCGAGCTAATCGCTCTTCGCGGCTATCTAAGGCGGAAGAGCGACAATGCATGGCTGGACGGTAAGACCATCCGGTTCAGCGTGGACGGCACAGAGGTCGGGACGGCCGTAACCGGCGCAACTGGCAGCTCGGGCCGTGCGGACCTGAACTGGATCGTCACTGAGGGTCCTGCGACACGGACCATCACCGCCGAGTTTGCGGGCGATACTACGTACCTCCCGTCCAGCGCTACCGCCAGCTTGACCGCTCAATGCTGGACTACGAAGATGGTTGGTTTCGACAGGACCGCCCGGATAGCGGGCACAACTGAACTGAAAGCTCGTCTTCTCCGCAGCGACAACGTTCCACTATACAACAGGATGATCAACTTCTACGTGGATGGGACGTTCGTCATTGCGCGTCCAACGAGTACTCAGGGCTATGCGAGCTATCCGTATTTCCACGTGCCCGATGGTGCAGGCGCTGGTACGCGAACAATCCTTGGCGAGTGGCCAGGCAACGGCGGCTATCTGCCGTCATCTTGCACGAATACGCTGAACGTGCTCAAGGCAACGCCCTACATCTGGGTGATGCCGCGTTCCGTGCCGAAAGGCGGCATCGCTCGGTTCTATGCGTACTTCCGACGTCTGCCCGACTACCAGAAGCAGGCTGGCAAGACCCTCTCGTTCACGATAGACGGCACCTGGATCGTGGACGTCGTGACGCTGAGCGGTCTGGAAGCCGGCATCGCTCGTTACAACTACACGACCGTCGAGTCCGTCGGCGACCACACCCTCCGGGCCGAGTTCGCCGGAGACGCATGGGTGGATGCCGGTTACGGGGAGGCGCTTCTGCGGATCTACTGACGCCTGACGCCGGACATACCACAACCTGATCGAGGGGGCCTCATGGCCCCCTCGCGCCTGACTGCGGCCGCCCCAAACGTCGCTTTGGTTGTTGAATGCGGCGGCATACGCCGCCCCGGCGGTCTCACGACCACAGGGCGTGTGGTGGGCTGACGCATGAAGGGCACATGCGGCCATGAAGCAACAGGATGCGCATGCGCGGACGTCCACGAACCGAATGTTGTCGTCGATCGCGTGCGCGGCAAGTCCGCCTCGTGACGTCGGGCTCGGTCGCTCCCGCCCTAGGGCTGTGTGATCAACGCGCGAATGCGCCGCGCGCCGTGGATCATGATGAGATGCCCTGCGTCCTGAATCACGTGCTCCGACGCGTCCGGCCATACCGCCAGGAACATTTCCACGGAGCGCTTGACGGCCGCAAAGGTGCGTGCGCCGCGGCAGAGGACAATAGGAGCACGTATGCCGGCGAACCGGTCGAGGGTCCCGAGGCTGGCAAACAGCCGCAGATAGGCCAGCACGACGTCGTGATTAGCCCCCCGAAACGATTCCATGAAGCCCGCGTCGGGACTCTTGCGCCGTTGTAGCGACCATTCGGTGATCATGCGTCCCAGGGGATTGGCAAACGTCGTCCGGTAGGCTCGCCGTCCAAACTCGCCGAACGTGAAGATGCGGAAGTACCACGGCAGATAGGCGAACGGATCCACAGCCACAATCCGCCCCACTCTGTGCGGCCTGCGGTCGGCTACCAGCAGCGCCAGGATGGCCCCGCTGCAATAGCCCACGAGCGTGACGCTCTCGCTCTCCAGCCCATCGAGATGCACGGTGAGCGCCTCGACCAGAGTCGTTTCGTCGAGACGGTCGAGCGGCGGCGACATGCCGTGTCCCGGCAGGTCCGGAGCCACCAGACGGTGGGTGTCAGGCAGTCCGCGCCCGATGGCAGCGAAATCCCGATGGCTCCCGGCCCAGCCGTGGTACCCCACGACGAGCGCGGGTCCTGCACCGAACGTCCTAGCGTGCATCGGAAAGGATGCGCCTCACGGTCATGCGCCCGCTCATCGTAACCGTAGGCAGCCCCGTGCCGGGTACGGTGCTCGCACCCACGTAGTACAGGCCGGGAACATACGGATCGCGGTTGGGCCACCGCAGCGGACCGATCTGGAGCAGGGTGTGGGCCGCCCCAAATGCCGACGCTTCGTGGAGGGCGAACCTATCCTGCCATTCCCTCGGCGTCATGCGCTCCTCGAACGCTATGCTCTCATCGCCGACATCGAGCCCGTGGCTTGCCATGCGCTGCATGACACGGGCCCTGATGGACGCCGCGAAGTCGTCGCGCTCCACATCGGGACAGACCGTTGGGAGCGGGACGGGCACGAGGATGAACAGGACCGAGCCTCCGGCCGGGGCCATCCCCGGATCGGTGGCCGACGGGACGGCTACGTAGAAGGCGAGATCGTCGGGTATGCGGCCCGCATGCTGCAGATCGTCAAAGGTCCGGCGGCTGTCGTGGGGCATGAAGATGGTGTGGTGGCCAGGGTCGCGAGGTGAGGAGCGCAGCGCAAGGTAGTAGGTCATCACCGACGGCGTCATGTGCGGCGCCCGAGGCCGGCGCGATTGCAGCACGGGCCCAAGGAGCGCGCGCCGAGCGCGCGGCGCATCCGCATTGATCACGACCACGTCGCAGCCGTATCCGGTACCGTCAACCGTCTCCACACCCGCCGTTCGTCCGTTTCGCACCGATACGCCGCGGATCTCGGTTTCGGTATGGATGACTACGCCGAGTTCGCATGCCAACCGTTCGATGGCCTCAACGAGGCCATAGACCCCTCCGCGCGGCAACCAGAGACCGTAGGCTATCTCGCCGTAGGGCAGCACCGCAAAGGCGCCGGGGAGATCCCACGGCGAGCCGCCAAGGTACATGGCGTAGGAACCGAGCGCATCGAGAACGCGCGGGCTGCGGAAGTGTCGGCGCAGTTGGGCGCGCATCGAGCGATGCGTGCCTGAACGGATCAAGCTGCTCAGACCGACGCGCCGCAGGTACCCCTCCACGCTGGTTTCGTCGGCTTCGACCACCCGTCGCATAACCAGATCGAAGCGCGGCTCGGCATCTGCCAGCCACGCCATCACCCTTGCCTCCGCGCCCGAGTCGTAGCGTCCGATCTCCTCCACCAGCGCCGGAAGATCGCTCGTCAGCGTGAGCGAATCGCCGTTGGGCCACAGAAACCGTATGG
>JAAYVH010000288.1 GCA_012517255.1 Chthonomonadales bacterium | reverse complement strand
CGGTGGGTGAATGAGTAAGCGTAGAGAGCTTTCTTAGGAGTTCGGACGCGGCGTGGCCGCGGTGGGTGTATGAGAAAGCGTAGAGTGCTTTCTTAGGAGCAGACCAGCACCCAGAGACTGCGACAGCCGGGCATGATGTGGTCCAGGAGCGGAGCCGACTCCATGCTGCGCGTCCGGGCAGCGCACCTCGGAGGCAACCTCACCCACACCGTCGCCCGCAGACACCAGGCCCTCAGAGCCGGAGCGCTGCAGCCCGTAGACGCATTCACAGCATGTACAACCACAAAACGTGACACGCACCCTCTTGCGCCATGGCTGCAGGTCTCCGGCATCGGTGTGCCGAACCAGGTTCCGGTGACCTGTCTCGCTCGCGCGAAACCGGCACGCTTCGCGAAAGGAACCACTGCTATGACCATCCTTGCATGCGCCACAGGCCTGTGCCTCGCGGCGCTCGGATCGCCCACAGGGGCTCAGGAGCCCGCCAGGAAGCGCGTCCACGGCCCGGGCCTGCATCACATCGCCATCAAGGTTTCCGATTTCGATCGGTCGGTTACCCTCTACCGTGACGGTCTCGGCATGAAGCAGGTCTACAGATGGGGCGAAGGCGACGGTCGCGGGTGCTTCATGGACATGGGCG
The DNA here is from genome assembly GCA_012517255.1 of Chthonomonadales bacterium. Classification (GTDB taxonomy): domain Bacteria; phylum Armatimonadota; class Chthonomonadetes; order Chthonomonadales; family CAJBBX01; genus JAAYVH01. The sequence continues at coordinate 15,547 of JAAYVH010000288.1, read as the reverse complement.
ACGGCAACTTCATCGAGCTCTTCGCGGGCGGCAAGCCCCGGCCCGCCAACGCGCCCGAAGCGCCGATTCTCCACGTCGCCCTGCGCTCGGGCGATCCCGACGCCGCCTACAAGAAGGCCCTCGACGCCGGCGCGAAGTCGCAGATGGTCCCGACCGACGTGACCATCCCCGGCGAGAAGCCGCTGAAGATCCGCATCGCCTTCGTGGTCGGCTTCGACGGCGAGGTGATCGAGTTCTTCAAGAACGAGGAGTACTGAGACCAGAGGAACCACGCCCGCGCGGTCGCTGCGCTGAAGGTCAGAGGCGCATAGGGGCAGTCCGGGCGTCGAGCGCCCGAACGAGGCGCGGGCCAAACCACCGCGAGACAGCCGGGCTAGTCGAGCACCAGGGTCCGCCGCCACCGAACATGATCGCATCTTCCCGCTGTGTCCAGGGCTGCATCGAGGGTGATGCTCATTCCGGCGGTCAGTTCGCGGACCCTGAAGAGACTCGCAGGCAGAACGACCGCAACTACGTTGCGGATGTGGTCCTTTGTGGGCTCGGAAGCCACGACGCGCACGTCAGCGTTACCGGAGACCGGCATCCGCCCCGATCCGAATCGGATATGCACCGTCCTCGAAGGCGATCCGAACCGGATAGTCCAGAGCGAACGGTCGCACTCGGGCACTTCTCCCGCCCTGTACGCTGCAGCTTCCAGAAACCCCATCGAATGGAGGCCAAGGTACAGCGCCTCAGGACGCCAGCATGCATAGAGGTCGGCGACGGCATGCCGTGTGGACGGCTCGATGTAGCCTGCCACTCGATCCCAGGACACCAGTGCACGCAGATACGTGAAGTCACGCAGGGGATCGCCTGCGGCTCGAGGCACACAGTTCGCCGATCGCGGCGCCACATCCGCCTGGGAATGGAGAGCATGCAGGTCAAGGCTGCGGGCTGCATCAGTGATCTCTTCGTAGGGGACATCGTGAATGTCCACGAGCCCCATGTTGTAGTCCTCGCCGTCGCCCCGACCATGCGGCGGCTCATCGTAGTACTGGAACCAGTCTGCACCGACCACAAACGGGATACCGACGGCCTGTGAGACGGTGTTGCGGAAACCGGCCGCGCGTTCGGCCTGCGTCTCCACCACCGGGAACCCTGCGCTGCTGTTGGGGTTGCCGCTGCGGTTCTGCGACGCGCACATGTAGAACTCGCCAATCTGCACGGGCTTCCCCGAGAGCTCGTGGAGGGTCCTCAGGTAGTATTGAGCGAAGGTCCCGTCTATCCAATGAGCATTGAGGTTGGTGGAGATGACGTCAACATGCCGACGCGCTGCCCGCACCACCTCCGGATAATAGAACGACTGGTACCGATCGCCGAGAACGAGAGCCTTGCCTGCGTACTTCCTGATGGCGGCTGTCGTCACGCGGTAGTAACGTTCGGCAAGCAGGCCGAGTATCCGGCGCTCGACGCGCGCGCCTCCTCCGCCGGGCCGCAAGTACAGCGTGCCCCGTCTGTCCAGCTCCTCGAACGACTCGGCTCCCTCCGGATCGAAGTCCGCAAGGAGGCGGCGCCAGTCGCCGCCATAGTGTCGTCGGAGAAGCGCCAACACGCGCCGCCTCTGAGCGCTCTCCGGCGGCATCTTGAGGGTCATGTCGACCAGGACATGGTTCCACCATCCGAGCTCGTTATCCGCGTAGTAGCCCAGAATCGGGGCCTTGTCGGACACAGCCGCTATACCGAGGCGGGCTGTCTCGTCGACGCGTGCCAGCACCGCTGGATCCCACAGATCCAGCCACGGAATGCCGGCTGTGGACCCGGCGTGCAGCACCGGCGAGATGGGCAATGCCACTTCGCCGGCCTCGATCAACCGTTCGTAGTCGCTCCAGCCTCCGATTGTGCTGAAGCCCCAGTGGCGCAAACGGCTCGCGGTGGCACGCGCCCACTCACTCGACGTGGCGTAGTGCCGGCCCCCGGAGTAGGAAGGACGATCGTCGGAGTACTCCTCTGGCGACGTGCCCATTCCCACGCAACACACGCCGAGCGAGAAGACAGGCTTGCCGCCCGGCGAGACATACCACCAGATCCCGTCGCGCTGCATCACGCGATACATACCGCGTGCGTGTCGTTCCGGCTCACGAACGGCGACGGTGCACGCCCAGACCGCCGCCGATGCCAGCAGCGCAGCAGCCCCCAAAGCCATCGGTGTTGTCACCGGCGTGGCGGACCACCGGGCTTGCCGCCGATCTTGCCTGCCGCAGCAAGAAGCAGCATACGCGCGGAGCTTTCGTTGCCGTAGGACAGATCCGTGACGAGGAACTTGCGCTCCTCCGGTGTGAGCTTGTTCCAGTCGCCGCCGGTGCGCTTGGCGATCTGGCTCAGCCTGTCGCCCGACTGACGCTGTGTGTTCGTCAGGCCGTCGTCCTGCTTTCGGCACCCCATTGCCGGCAACAGCAGGCAGCACGCTGCCACCGGCATGAGCCGGAGGCAGCGTACAAGCCACGCGCAGGGACGACCGCGGCTACGGCGCATTTACCAACCAGCGCTGCGGATTGAGCAGATCGGCCGGCCGCAGGGACTTCACATGGCCGTCGGCGAACGCGAAGTTCGCGCCGCCGGAGTGCTTGCGCCAGGCGGCAGTCAGGCGGGCATTCCAGTCCACCTCCGGCAGGAGCACGATGCTTGTGACCAGCCAGTCGGCCGACACCATCGAAGCCGTGCCCCAGCACCAGTCAACCTCAGTGTTGGCGTACTGGCCCCCTCCGCACCACCAGTTGTTCACGTTCCAAAGCCCTTCGACGAGCATCACGACGTCTGCGGGTCGCGTTACCGCGGCCAGCGCCGTCGCGTTCTCTACGCCGCCGTAGGTGCTGCCAATGGTCAGCAAGCCCTGCGGTGCAGTGATGCCGAAAGCCGTGTTCGTCCCGCTGGCATCGCGGTTGAACGCGTTCACCATCAGCGACTGCAGCGACGCAGGACGCCCGGCTCCGAGCGAAGTGAGGATGCTCGGGTCAACCGTCGGCGGATCGCTGGGACATCGGAATATGTCGCGATTCTTCATGTACGGCTGAACGCACAGCACGCTGGACCATAGGTAGTGGTTCGCGGGCCACGCGCCCCAGTTGTTCTGGTCCACGAACTCGGCCTTGGGGTAGTTCTCCTCGTAGTCCTGTGTGTACATGAGTACTGCCAGACTGGTCTGCTTCAGGTTGCTCAGGCAGCTTGTCTGGCGGGCCTTCTCGCGGGCGGTCGCAAACACCGGAAACAGGATCGCGGCCAGGATCGCGATGATCGCGATCACCACCAGAAGCTCGATAAGGGTGAAGCCTCGTACGCGGGTGCTCATTGCTTGTTCTCCTTGTGGCCCCGATGAGGGGTCCGGTCCTCCTCGGTAGAGGCGAGTCGTGGATCGCCTGTCCGGGGTGCGTCCCAATGGATGGCGGCAGTGCTCTTTCTGACGGTCAGTGAAACCGGAAGAACCGGTTGGCGCTCGGGGATCGGTTCGCCCTTCAGGCAAGCGATCAGCATGCGGGTCGCGACCATGCCCATGTCGCGGATGGGCATACGAACGCTCGTCAGCGGCGGGTCGGCCGTCTCGGCCAGCCAAGTGTCGTCATAGCCGACTATGGCGAAGTCGTCGGGAGCACGGAGACCGAGCGCTTGCATCCGGCGCAACATGCCTACGGCGCACAGGTCGTTTGCTGCGAATACCGCTGTTGGGCGCTTCTGTGGCGGCAACTCGAGGAGTCGCTCCAGACCGCGTACACCGTCCGCCCAGTCGAAGCCCGCCTGAACGAGCATGTGAGGCTCGACGGGGAGTCCGGCATCGGCCATAGCGGCCTCGTAGCCAAGCCGCCTCGGGGCCGATGAACTGATGTGCTGTGAGCCCATCAGATGCGCGATGCGCCGATGGCCGAGTGCGATCAGGTGTTCGGTGGCCAGACGCCCGCCGCTGAAATCGTCGGCGTTGATCGAGCATTCGTCGGCGTCATCGGGTCGATGGACCACTGTGACGCACGGAAACCTCTTGGTCTTGCAATGCTCCAGCACCGAGCTGCCGGGACGCGGCAGCACGAGGATCAGGCCGTCCACTCTGGGGGAAACGATCACGCCGTCAACGGGGGTTTCGCCGTCCTCCGCCGCCGCGGTGAACAGCATGATGTTCTGATGCTCGCGGATGGCCTCTTCCAGGACACCCACCATAATGCCGTTGCAGAACGGGTTCTGGTCGGCAAATGCCTCCACGTAGGGGAACACAAGCCCCAGAGCGCCTGCCCTGCGCGTGGCCAGACTCCGAGCGTGGGGATGGGGCACATAGCCCAACTCGCGGGCTTTTTCGGTGATCCGCCTGCGCGTTTCAGGGCTCACTCGCGTGCTGGCGCCCTTGGCGCCGCTCAGCACGGTGGATGCTGCCGCCGCCGACACGCCTGCGGCTCGTGCAACGTCTCGGATGGTGATACCCATGGCCGAATGCTCGCCCTGTTACCCCCGTTGATGAACCGGTTAATCAGTTCGAGCACATTGTAACATGGCTTTGCTCCGCTGTCAAGTACTCTGTGGCGGTTTGTGGTTTGATGGGCGAACGGGTACAGGCTAAGCCTGTCGCAGGAGATCGAATCGCGGCACGTCCACCCCTTCGCCGCCCGCCATGGCCGATGCATGGGCGCAGATGCCGGGGGCGGTCCAGTCGGCTGCGGTGACGGCGTCAATGGCCGATCGTCGGCCCTCGACGATGGCCCGGACGAACTCATGCACCAGATGGGGATGGCTGCCGTGATGGGCGCCTCCGCGGAGCACCGCCACGTGGACGCCCGATTCGTCGGGGACCACGCTGTGGCGCGTGAACCGGTGGAGTTCGGGCGGCAAGAGATCATTGCGCGGCTGCGGCGCCACCCGCTCCACCGTGCACGGCCTGCCGCCGATGCCCGCGACGGGCGGTTTCAGGCGGAACACGATGGGCAGTTCGTTCTCGATGTGCCACTCGAAGCCTGCGTGCTCGCCCAGTACGGTGAAGCTCTCGACATAATCCCGCGCCGTCTCGAACAGCGAGCGGGTCACTTCGGCCGCGATCGGGGTCCCATCGAGCCGAAAAATGGCGGTCTCGACCGGAAACGGATTGCCGTAGGGCTTGTGCAGCTCGTCGCGCATGACGCCCGAGCCGAAACAATGGACGCGAGCGGCGCGAGTCTGCGCCAGCGCCAGGATGGGGGCGACGACGTGAGTGGCATAGTGCATGGGAGGCAGGCCCGCCCAGTACGACGGCCAGCCCTCCATGTCCTGGTAGTAGGCGCCACGAAGGAACTGGATGCGGCCAAGCTCGCCCGAGTCGCGCATCTGCTGCGCATGCAGGTAGTAGTAGGTGTAGACCATCGTCTCCATCATCATGTAGACGCGGCCCGTTTCGCGCTCGGCGGCGACGATGCTGCGCAGGTCCTCGATGGTGGTAGCCGCCGGAACGGCGCAGGCGCAGTGCTTGCCGGCGCGCAGCGTCGCGAGGGTCTGCTCGACATGCAGCGGCACCGGCGTTGCCAGATGGACGGCATCCCAGCGTGGGTCTTCCAGCACGTCCTCCAACCGCGCGAAGCGCAAAGGGAAGTCGTTGCGGTCGCCGTATTCGTCCAGCAGCGCGCGGTTCGTATCGCAGATGCCAACCTGGCCCACATCCGGATGCGCGCGATAGATGTCGGCAAAGCACCGGCCGAAGCCGAGACCGACGACGCAGACGTTGAGGCCCTCCGATCGTCCCATGCCATGCCCTCGCTTTTCGGTGGTCAGACCTACGGCTTGCCTGTCCATGCGGGCTTCCGGTTCTTCGCGAACCAGCCCATGAGCAGTTCCTGCCTTTGCGTGGGTTTGGCGGCGCGGTTCTCATCGGCACGATCTTCGCCGTGCTCGACGCTCCAGCCGCTCCACTCACGGAATGCGTGGTACGACCAGTCCCAGCCCAGTTCCTCCATGACTTCAATGAGATCCTTGAGGTACCGATAGGCGCTCTGGTCCGGGGCCCATCGGATCGCCGAGAACTCGCCGATGTAGATGTGGACGTTGTAGGCCTTCTGGAACTCGATCGCAGGCTGCAGGGCCTCTTTGAGCGCGGCCTTGTCCCAGCGCTTGCCGCCTATCTCTCCGGGATACCGGATGGGCGCGCTCGGGCTGTGGACCCCCTGATGGGTGAACTCGTGCGGCAGGTACATGTGGACGCTGTAGACGACGTTCGGGACGGCAATGGGACGGAAGCTGCGCAAGCCTCCCGGGCCGCCCCATTCGGCAGGCTCGACGATGATCGTTCGATCCGGGTCAATAGCGCGGATCGCCTTTGCCGTTCTTTCGGCGAGCGCCTGCCAGTCGTCGCACTCGCCGTCCCACGCATCCTCCACCGGCTCATTGGCGAGGTCGAAGCCCCAGATCACCTTCTGCCCCTTGTAGCGACGGGCCATATGCTCCCAGGCCTTGACGAAACGATCCTGGCATGCCTTGTCCGTGAACAGGCCCGTATCGGACCCTGCGTAGCCTCCGGCGGTGCCCACTCCTCCGGGAGGGGAATGGAGGTCGAGTGCGACATAGAGGCCGTACTTCTCGCACAGCGGCAGCATGGCATCGAGGCGCTTCAGTTCCTCTTCGAGCCAGCGATCCCACTCGTCGAGGGATGCGCTCTGGCCGGGACGAGTGATGCGTATCAACTGCCACCGAACCAGATTGGCGTTCCATTCCTGACCGAGGGTGCGGAGATCGGCCTCGGTCAGGCTTCTCGGGCTGATCATGGCGCCCCGCAGGCGCGGCAGGCTGTGCCCCCTGTGCATCACCGGAGACGGCTTCGGCTTCTCGGTGTGCGGGGGTTTGGCGATCGCGATCTTCACGTCGTCGAACCATACCTTTCCGGTGACGGCCTCCAGCCCGAGCATCAGGGACATCTTCTCGGCGTCGGCAGGCACGCGGACGGCGAAGCGAACCTGTGTCCACTCGAACGAACCGGAGCCGATGCGCGCCTGGGGCCACTGACGACCGGAGGGAGCTTCGATGGGGATCATGAACTTGATGCCGTTCCACGGCTGCGGCTTTTCGGACACGTTCTCGGCCTTGATCCACGCCGAGCAGGCGATCACGCATCCTCGCATCCTCTCGGCGGGCAGCGTCCGCACGATCATGGCCGATGGCCCCGCGGCGTCGGTCCGTTCAAGGACGGCAGCCTGAGCGGACGCGTGTCCGGCATCGAGCTTCGGCGCCGAAGACCAGCCTGCGCCTGCATCGCCCCCCTCGAAGCCCGACGCAAAGATGACCTCGCCTTGTCCGGGCTGAGCCAGCGCGTACATGCTCGCCAGCGCCATGGCAGCCGCGACTGCCAGCGCCCTTCCATCCATCATTCCCGTGCCCCCGGTCCTATGCGCTGCCCAGCCTGGACTTGACAACGCGCTGTTACGTGGTATAATAGCCGATGTCGGTGCGGGGTGGAGCAGTCCGGTAGCTCGTCGGGCTCATAACCCGAAGGTCGCAGGTTCGAGTCCTGCCCCCGCTCCCATCTTTTCGTCTGTCGCTAACATTCCCTCGTGAGAACCGCTACCAGTCGACAGAAACAGGTCTACGTGTAGCTTTTCGACGGGTTCCACGCGTTCCACCACTGCACTAAGCACCTGGGTTCGTTCTTCTTCGGTCAGGCTCGGCCATAGCTCGGGAATACCGCGCCACGCGTTCATCACATCGGCGGCTCGCGGACGTTTGACGGTTGCTGCTGCGATGCGGGCTTCGAGTTTGTCGCGTTGCATCTGGACTTCGGCCTGTTCGGCTTCCAGCTTTTCCAGGGCGCTTAGCAGCGGCCCCACCGCGCGGCCCGCCCCGATTGCACGCGTGATGTTGCCGATCTGCATGCCCAGGAACTGCGCCCTCTTGGCGAGCTGGGCCCGCGTAGCGAGCAGGGCTTCGTCGGGACGCTCCCAGCCACCAGACTCGGCGATCACGCGGTGCATGCGCGTCGCGTGGGTGGCGGCTTCGGTCACCTCGCGCAGCACCGCCGCGTGAAGCTTGTCGGCGTTGACGCGCCCGACAGGACAGCGGGTGATGCGCTTCATGTTGGATAGGCATGCGTAGTAGCGGACTCGATAGCCTGGGCGTGGCACCTCGTAGTGCGTGTAAGAACATCCGCAGTAGGGACAGCGAACCTTCCCGCGCAGGTAGTAGGTGAAGTCGCCGTTTCCGCGAGCGGCTCGCGGCAACGGGCGCCGGGCGAACTCCTGTACGGCCTGCCACTCCTCGCGGGCCATGATGGGCTCGTAAGCTCTCTCATTGTGCCACGAGCCGAAATCAAGCGCTCCTATGTACACGCGGTTGGTCAGCATGTATCTGACAGTGCCGATGTGCCATTTGCGGTCGGTGACACTCTTCAGGTAGTCCCGGACGACGGCAAACGAGTGACTCTCGGCAAAGAGGGCGAATGCCTGCCTGACGATCGGCGCTTCGTCCGGATCAGGAACAAGGCGTTTTGGCGGTTCTTTGTCCCTGTTCGCAACGCCGGCTTCTGGGATCGGCACGGCTCTGTAGCCGAAGGGTACGGTCCCGCCGCAGAAGTACCCTCGCTTGACCATCTGCTCCATCTTGGTCCTGGTCCATTGGCGGACATTCTCGACATACATTGCGTCCACGAACCGCGTCATCGTCTTGTTCACAAAGCCCGCAGTGTCTGCCGTGAAGCTCTCCTTCACGTACTCGACCCGGACACCGGCCTCCCTCAGAAGGTACTCGGCGACCGTTCCGGCGTCGCCTCGTCCCAGCCGGCTCATGTAGGTGACGACCACCACCGTGAAGCGTCGCGACTTCGCATCGGCAAGCAGACGCTCCCATTCGGGGCGCTTCAGGTTGGTACCCGTCCTCCCCTCATCGGCATACACTTCCCCGAGCACTGCGCCCTTGCCTGACACATAGGCCGTACACAACTCGCGCTGGGTGTCGATGGTGGAGTAGTCCCCTTCCTTCTGGTCGTCGGTAGAGCAACGGAGGTAGGCGACATACCGGTCCTCTACGCGCCTGGGCGTCCTCATCTTGCCTGCTCCCGCTTCGCTCTGCGCCGGGCATTGCGGTCGGCGCCATGCTCGGCCCAGTCACGCCGGTTCACGCATCGATCCGAGCAGTATTTCCGCTGAGAAGGCCCGGCGAACGTCGCGCCGCAGACCGGACACACCTTATCCATCAAGGGTATCCGCCGCGTGAACTGAAGCTTGATCTCCCGCACCCTGTCCATGTCAGATCTCCTCCTGTATTACACGCATGTATATAGCATACCGTGCATGCTGTGGCAAGTGGTCTGGGCTGAGCATTGCAACTGGAACGAGCGAGGCGAGACGGCTGCGGACGAGATGCTGAAGTGAACGACACGACCGACACCACCGTCACGGCGGCAGCGCACGCACTCGGGCAAGTGCGACGAAGGCGTGTACCGAGAGTTACACCACCGTCATCACGGCGCATTGGACCGTCAGGTGGGAATCGATGCTGGGCACCCCAACGAGACGGAATTCCGCGCATGGTCGTTTGCTCGGATCGTACGCTGCCAGCCACTGATCACCGGGGTCGGCGGGGCGCCAGCCCTTTGGGCCGCGCTCACGCGCTCCAGGTCGAACGACTTGGGGATTGCCGACCGGGTACCAGCGAACTGATCCATGGTCATCCACTCCAACTGGCCGGGTGTTAGCTGTCGTTTCCCAACACGTTGCATCAGCGTGTGATGCGAACACATCCATGGGGTGATGCGTGCGGTCGCTTTTCGCTCAGTTTCCGCAACGCGGAACTGCATCGCCGCTTCGGATCCGTTCTTGCCGGTCTTCTAGCTACTCTGACCGAACGGCGACCGCTTAGCTTGTCAGTTCATACCGCAGCTCACGGTCATACTTGCGGAACTCGGCATCGAGCGCGTAGAGCTGGTCCCAAATGAGTTGCCGTAGCTTCACGGCCGGTTTTACGCAGAACCTCACGAATTCCTCTGCACTGAAACGCCCATCCGGAAACAGTAGCTTCACGTACCCGCTAGCGATACTCCTGATCGCCCGTTCGTTGCGAATCCCTCCTTCGCCGGCGAGACGTATGCGCCGCTCACATAGCTGATCAGGCATCAGGTCGTCGCGCAGTGACAACAGCACATCGCCGAAGAAATCCGACTTCAGCCCAACACCATGAGCGAAGCACGATGATCCAAGCTTGGGTAGCTCCCAGCCAGGGATGAGCCCCCGCAGTCGGTCCAGAAACGCTGTCTCCCTGAGGAAAGGTGGCAGGTTCGCGACAAGCGGCTCAACTAGAGGGCGATGCTGCTCGTCGAGCTCAATGTTGGCGAGCATCACCAATCCGCAATCGCTGGGCGCCTCGTTCAGGCCTCCGCGCGTGAGCAGCCCGTTTGCCAGGAAACCCTTGAGAGCCCCAATGACCTCTTCTGCCTTCTCGAACTTTGCACGCTGAACCTCATCGAGGACCACCACCTTGAATCTGGCAAGAATCCCCCACTGTCCGGTCGCGTTGTTGACGAACAGGACGGCTGGCGACACATTGCCGCCGCTGACCACGCGCACCCTAGGGCTGATGTTCTCATACACGTAGCTCTTACCAGTGCCCTTGGGGGCGAGCTCTAGTATGTGCATGCTCTTCTCCACAAGAGGCAGGAGTCTCGCTAGCAGCAGTATCTGCTGAGGTTCCGTGTACGCCTCCGGGGCATATCCCATGGAGGAGATCATCAGGTGCCTCCACTCCTCCAGAGTGAAGTTCGCGCGCGCCTGCTTGTAAAGCGCAAGATCAACAGTAGACTGCATGGGCTTGAACGAAACAAGCGCCGGTCCCTCTTCGCTGTTCACAACTTCGCATATGCCCCACATGCCCTGCTGCAGCAAATCGGGATACTGCTCAACAAGATGCGGAGATATGTAGGCGTCTTCGATGCCAATCAGCGCGAGCTTTGCCACGCGGTCCTGTCGGTTACGTCGAAGGATCACTTCCACCTGAACCGGTGTCAGGAGCCGCACCGTCTCTCCTTGCTGTAGGCGGAATCGGATAGCCTGCGCATCGCCCGGCTGTGGCACGTTGCGAGTGGTCCAACTGAGCGCGCGTTCCGCCTCCGACGGACTAATCGGACCCATCCCGGGTACCAAACTATCGAGGACCCATTCCCCCACAAATGCCGGCAGCCCATGACTCTGCAATCGGCTTGCCGGGAGACGGCGCTTGTCTGTCGCTAGATCGCCAAAGACCTCCACCACCTTATCCGTGAAGGCGCCATCGCCGGTCTCCACAGAACTTCGGATCACTCGAGTTCCTCCAGTCCGATCGCGCGGGTGTACATGCTCTTCGATACCAAGGAAACGTTGCACTCACTCCGGCAAGTTCTGCCCGACAACGTGCGCGCCACTAGCTCTGCTCGGGCTGTGTCTGCAGTACGAGGATCGGGCCACTCCTGCAGTTCAAGCTCCGCCGATCGTCTCGACAGGGGGGCAGCATACATCGGTACGGGCAGCTCAAGCCTAGTTGGTCCCAGTAGAAGAACTAGGGTCTCGACGGTGATACCGACCGAAGCGGTGCTCTTGACTTCCAGCCGCACCAGGCCCCGTTTGCCCGCTTGCCCTTCGCCGGACACACGGACCAGAAGCGGCTGAACCGTCAGATCACGCCCCACGGTGATCCATGGGACGAACACCTCTTCCGGGAAAATGCCGCCGTGTGCGAACTCTGCTGGACCGGTTCGGCCGTCGGACGTGAGGAACACGCCATCGTCCATTGCCACAACTGCGTCTTCAGGGAGCCCAAACCGCATGCCGGACAAGTGAGCCAGTTCATTTTCCACCACGTAGCCGCACGCGGGAAAAGAGACACCACGGTTGCCCCATCCGGCTCTGCCCTCAACCTCCAAGCCTGTTGGAGGCTGATGACGTCTCGTACCGCCGCCGAGAAGTCTGCCATGGTCCGACGTGATCTCGACCCGAACTTCCAGATCGTCTGGAGCCGAGAGTGCCGCGCTCGCGATCTCCCGGGCTAGGTGCTGGACTTTGGCTCGGGCCGAACGGCGGATCGCCTCCGCATCGCCCGCAGAGTGGTAGGTAGCGTCGGGTTCGGATGATTTCCAGATAATCACGTCACCAGGCTGCGCGGACCTCATCGCAGCAACGGGGTCCTGGTTGGCGCCCACTATCTTCGCTTCCGGGAACAATGGCGGAGTTGAAGGTTCGAGGGCAGCACGGGGAATGAGCCCCTTGAGCAGAGGGTCTTTGCAGAACCGTGTCAGCGTAGGAACGGCTGCCACCACGCAGTCGCGGCGGACGATCTCGAGGCGAGGTTCACCGCCAAGCGCATCGCAGACGGCATCGGCATCTACGCTGTGAAGACCGTCGAGGATTACCCAGAAGATAACGCCTTGCGGACGAGTGAGCATCTTCGCTCTGGCCCAACCCAAGGCTGGATCCGCGGTATCTGAAGCTGGCGGAAGCACGGTCAGGAGGCGAATCGCACACTCGCGGGCTAGTCGCATCACATGCTGGCGCTCCTCGTCGCCGCCGTGCTGTGTCTGCCATCTGCGATACGGGAGGTATTCGGTCTGATACCAGGTCGCCATCGAGGCAAGGTCGGCCGAGGGCTCCGAGGGTAGCGGTGGCGGGACAAGAGGACACAACCGATCGTAGGCCGTCGCAGATATCAGGGGCCTCATTCGTGTGAGCATTGCATCGGTGAGGTGGCCCGGGTGTTTCGTGAAGTAGTCCCTAACAATCCCTGAGGCGAGGTCCCTGAGTTGGCGGTTCCTTGTCCCGTCCAATATGCTGGGAGCGCTTCCCCCCTTGGACTCAACAAGGATACTCCTCCAATGCTCGCGTGCCTTGCGTAACAGGCCCTCCGGGATGCGCAAGGGGAAGTCCGGCCATTCAACAGGCGGTCGGTCCGTGATGCCAAGCCAGACTGCTAGTACGCCATCGGCATCATCGAGGTTAGTCGCTCCGTAGGCTTCACGCTCCACCGGCGTAGACGCGTCAGCGAACCAGTCAGCTGCTATCCGCTCAACCAGCGGCTGTAGCGCATCATCCAGCTCGATCGACGATCGCCATATGAGCCATGACGCGGCACGTTCGGCCCCCTGGTCGGCGCGCCATGGCCCATCGGGCAACAGCGTCTCGAGGAGCCCGACCGTGCCAAAGGGTTGCTGGAGGCGCTGGAGACGCTCGCCGTATCTCCGCGCGATGGCCTCGCATTGCTCCCCACGGAGACCCGTCGCGCTCTGAATGGCCTGATCGAGCGGCGTCACTTCAACGCACGGCACATTGCGCCCGGCATAGAAGGTGCGAGCCCAGCGCGCGAGCGCTCTCCCACGGATGTGGAGCCGCTCACCACTCAGTGCGTGCCGAGCGAACTCCACTTCGGTTCGGACCGTTTCCCACCCGGTCTCCACAACAGCGCATTCGGAGGGGTCCAGCTTAATCGTCATCTGTTCGCTCACGCTAGATTCTCTTGGCTCAGTAACACCTGCAATCGCTGCAGGCATTCCTCGCGCTTTGCACGGCTCTGAATCCGGCAAAACCGCTCCAGGACCGACGCAACTTCGTCAGCGTCAATGCGGTCTTGAACCCGCTGCCGCAGAGCCTCGAGCCTTGTCGCGTCTTCGCTGGGTAGGAAGGCAGGCACCTTGGCGAGCAGTCGCTGCAGATCTACCGGATCGGCGCCTTGAGCCTCACGAGTCTCAAGATCCTCAAGCCATTGGCGCGCTTGCAGGGAGCTCTTCTCCACGCGGGTCCTTATCTCGTCTTCGGCGCTCCGTGCTACGCTGCGCTGGATGTCACTTAGCACATCGCCGGCTTCTGTGAGCGCTGCACTGATTCGCCCGAGCAGATAATCGGCGTCGGCGGGAGCTTGCAGCCTCGAGCTACGGATCTCCTCGATAGCAGTGAGGTAACGCTTCACGCGTTCGCATCGTTTGGCACAGCCCTCGATATCTTCGTGCTCAGGGCACCCGCTGCAGAGCGCCAGCATTCGGCTCAGCTCGATCTCGAGTTGATGCGCCTTCTGTGATGCGTCGATAGAGTCCAGCCGCGCGCAGGCAGACCGCAATCCGTGCTCTACCTTAGCGATAGCATCGGCCAGGTCTTTGCGTCGCCTGTCTATCTCAGCGTTTCCCCGCTCCGTGCGCGGTCTCATCTCCTGAAGACGGTTAAGGTCGCTTCGAAGAGCCGAGAGCGTCCCGTTCGAACTCATACGGTGCGCCTCACTGATCAGCATACGGTCGTGCTTCTCGGCCTCATCCAGTTCTCGCCGCTTTCGCTCTCGTTCCTGGCGCTCTCGCTCCGCCTTGTCTCGGAGCGCCACAGCCGCTTCGCGCAGACGACTGACTCGAGCCACCTCAGTAGCGGGCAGGAACGGATGTGGTCTGTCAAGCTTCTCCAACAGCTTTCCAGGATCGGTTCCTACCTTCAGGTCGCGTTCGCAGTCGTCCAGCCACTTCCGCGCCCGCTCGGAAAGATCGTCTCTTCGGCGCTCCAATGCGGCGCGAGCATCGTCCAGCCGGGCAACCTGGGCCGATTCAAGCTTCCGGGCATTCGTATCCCGCAGTTCGCGGATCCGCTCCAAGGCGCGCTCCAGTTCTGACGGTGACCCGAACTTGGAAGCCGCAATCTCATCCGCGCGTTCCAGCGTATCTGCGATCAGTTCGCACTTGCTTGCCGCATCGTCTAGACGATTGCGCTCAGGGGTATCGGCATAGAGATCCTGGCGTCTGAGAATCGCGTCGCGGAGGTTGCGCGCACCATCGACGGTGTCGATCGCGGCAAGCCGATCGGTCACGGTCTGCACCCAGAGCCGCGCGTTGCGAGCGGATTCGGCAAGCTCAGCCTGCTTTGCCGCAATGATGTCGCGGGCTGCTTGGGACTTCGGCGACATCGCCTTGAGCATGACTACATTGGCGTCGAGCTTGGCTAGCGGAGCCGACGGGTCCATTGCCTGTGCTTGTGCCACCAGACGATCGTCATCCTGTCGCGCTCGAAGCTCCTGCAATCCCCGATCAAGTTCCTCCAGCGCTGTGTCTACCTCGCTGGTAAGGCTCGGATCAGCAACTTCCTGGACTTGCTTCTTCAGCGTTCGGAGAGCCGTCTGCCGCTGCGTGTAGTCTTCAACTCGACGTATCCCAGCATAGTCTCTGCATTTCCGGCGCACTAGCTCCCCGATCGCTTCGACGAGTTTCTGACGCAGACCGTCGGCCGGCTCCCAGTCCTCTTCCTTGACGTGCTCTAGAATCGGCAGTTCCTTGAGCTGACCAAGACAACGCACCAAGACCGTCACCGACTGCTGCTGGCCAACGGCCGCGAGAATCTGATCCTGCTGGCTACCGTACTCTTGCGCCCTCTCGATCTGCCTGGCAAGATTGTCGGCGCAGCTCTTCGCTTGGCGGCGGAGGTCCGGGTTGCGTGCCGCATCGTCGGCGAACGCTCTGAGGCGCGCGGCACTGCGTCTGGCCTCCTCCACGTGAATGGTTTCGCTCAGGGTAGTGCGGATGAGTTCCCGTATCTCCTCCTCTTCTTTGGCCGGGTCGCTTCGGCTGAGGGTGATCTGATCGACGTAGCACACGTGG
>JAAYVH010000287.1 GCA_012517255.1 Chthonomonadales bacterium | reverse complement strand
GAAGCGATCCCGAACAGTCCACGCCGATCCGATCCGACGACCTGTGAACCTTCGGGATTGCCGCGCTTCGCTCGCAATGACGTGCAGGAGTGGCCACGGCACTGGGTAGCGACACGTCGTAACGTGCCCCTGCCGGCGCCGCGGCCCGCGCGCGTGTGTGGGTCCCGGCGCACGGACTGGCTCTCGGAAGGGAACGACGCCGCAGGCGTCGAATCTGCGGTCATCGAGATCGAACATGGAAGGCCCGCCATGAAAACCCAGCTCCAATCCCCTCGGCTGACAAGCCGACGTGAAGTCCTTGTCCGCGCTGCACGAAGCGTTGCTGCTTTCGGCATCCCGGCGATCATACCGGCGTCCGCGCTGGGCAGGTCCGGTCGGCGCCCGCCGAGCGAACGCATCGTAATGGGCAGCATCGGCGTTGGCGGTCAGGGAACCCAGCACGTCGTCGGCGGCATATGGACGCCGTCGGGCGGCCTCGTTGGCCGTGACGATGTTCAGTATGTGGCGGCGTGTGACGTGAATGCGCGCAACCTCGAGAACGCCCGCAACCTGGTGAATCAGCGCTACGGCAATGAGGACTGCAAGACGTACTCGGACTTCCGAGAGCTGCTGGCCCGGCCCGACATTGACGCCGTGCTGATCGCGACGGGCGAGCGCTGGCACCCTTACATCTCCATCGCCGCCGCGAAGGCCGGGAAAGACGTCTACTGCGAGAAGCCCATGTCGGTGACGATTCGGGAAGCGCAGGCCGTTCGCGATGCGGTCCGACGCTACGGCATCGTGTATCAGAACGGCACGCAGCAACGTTCGAGCTACGCGTTTCGTTTCGCGTGCGAGCTGGTGCGCAACGGCCATATCGGAAAGCTGCAGGAGGTGGTCGTCGCTGTGGCGGGACCGGCCAGTTTCACCGATTGCCACCTGCCGGAAGAACCGGTGCCGGACTGGCTCGACTACGACATGTGGCTGGGGCCGGCCCCGTGGCGTCCCTTCAACAGCAGTTACGTGTTCGGATGGATGGCCTGGCGCGACTTCTCGGGCGGCGAGATGACCAACTGGGGCGCGCACCACTTCGATATCGCCCAGTGGGGGATAGGCGCCGATGACAGCGGGCCGCTGGAGATCATCCCGCCCGACGGCAAGGATGTGCCGACGCTCACCTATCGGTTTGCCGACGGTGTCACGGTCACTCGCGATCCCGACCGTATGGCCCGCGAAGCAGGCCAGAGCAACGGAGTGATGTTCGTCGGGTCCAAGGGCAAGGTCGCCGTGTGGCGCTATGACCTTCGCACGTGGCCCGACTACCTCGCCAAGATCAGGCTCAAGCCCGACGCGATACGGCTGCACGTCGCCGAGAATCATCACACCGACTTTCTCGACGCAGTGCGGTCGCGCGGCAAACCGGGGGCCAACGCCGATGTCGCGGCGCGCTCGATCACATTCTGTCATCTCGGCAACATCGCCTATGAGTTGCGCCGACCGGTGAAGTGGGATCCGGCCCGGGAGCGTTTCGTCGGCGACCCCGATGCGGACAGGCTCATGGCCCGACGCACGCGCCCGCCGTGGACGCTGTCATGAGCGGAGAGGGAGGGAAACGCGCCATGCGCCGCCATGTGATGATGGGAATGATAGCGGCGATCCTTTGGGGGTCGCATACTGCGGGCGCCGCGCCGGCCCTTGCCCTTCGCTCTCAGGAGGGCGGCGCCAGCGAGATTCGCGGACTCCGCGCCATAGACCGTCTGCGGGAGTTCCGTTTCGGCCCGGATCGTTCGATGCTCGACGCCGCTGCCGAAGCGGTCCGCGCTGCCATGAGTTCGCCTGAGAAGCGTGCCGAGGCCGCCGATGCGCTGGCATGGGTCGCGTTGTCCGGGGCCGCCTTCGATGCTCGACAGTTCGCCTGCCGGAAACTCGTCTATGTCGCCACGCCCGAGCAGATACCCGCCATGCTACGCCTGCTCGCCGACGAGAAGCTCGCCCATTACGCGCTCATGGTCCTCGACCGCATTCCCGGTCCGGACGTGGGAGCCGCTCTGCGTGCCGCGCTGCCGCGCCTCGGAGGCGCTGCCCTGCTCGGCTCTCTTGACATGCTCGGCGAGCGTGGCGAAGCGGCATCGGTGATCGCCCTCGAGAGAGCCGCCAACGACCGCAATCCCACCGTGGCCCGTGCAGCAATCACGGGGCTGGCGAAGCTCCGGCAACCCGAGGCCGATAAGGCGCTGACGGCTCTCCTGGTCCGCACCAGCGGCGACATCCGCAAGGCGGTCGCGGAGGCCATCATCCTCCGGGCAGCGTCGCTCATGACGGCCGGCAAGCGTGCCGAGGCCGCGCTCCTGGTCGCTCCGCTCAACGCGCGCGACGTGGCCGCGCCCATCCGAGCAGCCGCTCTGCGGATCACGGTTCTGGCGCGGGGAGACTCGGCTCTGCTGGAAGCGGTGGCCGCACTGCAGTCCTCCGAGCGTGAAGTGGCCCATATGGCCGCTGCGGTCTGTCGGGAGATACCGGGGTCTGCAGCGACTCGGCGGCTGGTATCGGCGTTGCCCAAGATGCCGCCGGCGTCGAAGAGCCTGCTCATAGATGCCCTGGCCGACCGACGCGACCCGGCGGCCGAGAGCGGCTTGCTGCGGGTGGTATCCGATAGCGATTCCGCGGTCCGCACGCGAGCGATTGCCGCGCTGGGCGTGGTGGGAGGCGCCGCGAGTGTCGAAGCTCTGCTCACTATCGCGGCCTCTGGTTCTGCGGAGGACCGGACTGCGGCGGCAACGTCGCTGGAACGTTTGCGCGGAGCCGACGTGGACGGGCGCATCCTTCGCGCCCTGGACGATTCGTCGCCCGGCGTGCGCGCTCGCGCTCTTGAGGCGGCGCTACGTCGGAGTGCGGCGATGCCCGAGGATCGAGTCGTGCGCATGGCGATCTCCGACAGCGGCGACGCGCGCTCGGCAGCGTTGCAGGCTCTGCACCAGATCGGGACCTCCGCGGCTGCCAGGCCTCTTCTGGAGGCGCTCGTCAAGACGCCTGACGAGGAGCGCGATGCCATCGCCGGCGCTGTGGTGGCCATTGCGCGCCGTGAGCCATCGGTTGTTAAGAGCGTCCGCGAGGCGCTGGAGCAGGCTGCGAGCCCTGTCGATCGTGTCGCACTGCTGACGTGCCTCGGCGACATCGGCGGGCGTGAAGCTCTGCAGGCCCTGACCGTACACGCCGCGGACAAGGAACCGGACGTTCAGATAGCGGCATTGCGCGCGCTGGCCGAATGGCCCACTGCCGAGCCCATCCAGTTGCTGCGGACTCTGGCAGCAAACCCGCCGAGCAGTCGCGCCCGCGCCGTGGCCTTGAGGGGCTACCTGCGCATGCTGCGGCTGCCGGGGGGAGCGGCGTTGGCAGATGCGCCACGGATCTATCGTGAGGCGCTCGAACTGACGCAGTCCGATGATGAGAAGCGGCTCGTGCTCTCAGGCCTGGGATCGGTGGGGTCTCGTGAAGCGCTTGCCATGGCGCGGTCGCTGGCAGACCAGGCGGCGCTGCGCGCCGAGGCCGAGCAGGCCATGCTGAGCATCGCGTCCATGACGGCCGGAGCCTGGCCCGACGAGACGCGCGAGGCGCTCAAACATCTGGCAGCCACCGCACAGGATGACGCCATCAAGCAGAAGGCCGCGAGCCTCCTCGCAACGATGGACCGCTTCGGCGACTTCGCCCTAACATGGGAGGTCTCGCCTGCCTACGAGCGCGAAGCGACGGCGTTCTCGGCGCTGTTCGATCTGGCGTTTCCTCCCGAAACAGGCGCGAGCGACGCTGAGATCGGTTGGCGCGTCATGCCCGTCGGCACCGCGCCCGAACAGCCGTGGCTTCTGGACCTTCTGGCGCTCTACGGCGGCGAGCAGAAGGTAGCCTACCTGCGCACTGCGGTGTGGAGTGACACGGAGCAGGGCCTCGTGATCGAGGTCGGTACCGACGATGGCCCGAAGCTCTGGTGGAACGGCGAGGTCGTTCTGGCAAACAACACTCAGCGCGCCGTCGCGCCGAATCAGGATCGAGCGACGGTTCGTGCCAGGGCCGGATGGAACACCGCATTGCTGAAGGTCACCCAGAACGTTATGGGCTGGGGCGCGTGCGTTCGGTTTGCCGATCCCTCAGGCCAGCCGGCCAGGGGAATCCGACTCGCGCTCCCGTCCTTCGCGAGCATCTCGAGGTAGCACGTTGGCACGCTCAGACCCGCGCGCGGTGCCGTTGCCTCAGGCCCGTCGGCTGTTGGCCGAGGCCGAGGATCTATGCGCCTTTCTGGAGGCGACGGTGGCGGCGAAGCCGCGCGGATTGGTTCGCCAGTTGCTGGTGCGCCTCACCAGACTCCAGCATGCGGCAGTGGAGGCGCACGCGCGCGCTCCGCGAGCCGAACCCACGACGTCTGAGATGGTCGCGTATCGGGATAAGGACGAGCAGATACGGGCAACGGAGCGTGCTGTGAGTTCAGCGATCAGCGCGGCGCTCGGTCGCCGGAACGCCTACTACCAGGGCGAATTGGATCCGCGGTAGCCAGGCGGCGATGGACCGTATTCGGTGAGTTGTGACGTCACTGATACCTACGCAGACCTCAAGTCGGTTCTGGCGCGCCACTCGTGCGGGGACTCAGTCGGCGATACCGAGGCCGCGGCGGCGCTCGTTGAAGACTACCGTCTGCACTGGGGCTACCATGTTGCGGGCGCGCTGCGTGTGCTCTACTGGCTCGACACACACTGATCCACGCCCCGGACGGGTTCATGCCGACCAGCGCTCTCCAACGTTGGGCGGAGGAGTGGCCTGTGCGGTCGTGACGCGTCGCGCGCGGCAATGCTACGGGCGTCCCGTGAGCACGGGAATCCGTCGGCGGAGTGTGGCCTCGCTCAGGGTGATATCAGCGTTGTAGGCAGTCAGCAGCACTCCGGCGCGTTCTGCCTCCTCCAGCGCTTCGGCGAACGCCGGGTCGCGGTCCCACTGCGGGCGGAGCATGTCGGCATCGGGCCGCTGGACGATGAAGCACACGGCGGCCCGCTCGCCGGAGCGCGCTATCGCGGCGAGCTCCTCAAGATGCCGTCGCCCGCGTTCAGTCACGGCGTCGGGGAAGTAGGCGCACCGATCTTCGACCAGCGTGGCGGACTTCACCTCAACCCACGTCCGAGCGCCATCCTGACCCCGCAGCAGGAAGTCCGCGCGGCTGCGGATGCGCCCGCCGGACGCCGGCAGAAAGACCTCTGGTTCGTACGCCGTCCAGTCGGAGAAGGGCTCCAATGTCCGCTCGTCCAGCGCCTCCCGAAACAGCGCATTGGGCAGCCTCGAGTCGAGGCTGATCAGCAGACCCGTCTCGGGGCGCTCGACGAACCGCAGCTCGTGCGTCGTCCTGCGTCCTTCGCGCGGCGTCGAGCTCAGGTGAACCGTGGCTCCCGGGATCAGCAGCTCGCGCAACCGGCCCGGATCGGGGCAATGCGCCCTTACCGTGACTCCGGAACGGATCTCCGCGAGGATGACGTAGCGGTTGGGCCGCTCGATGAACCGCGCGGGCTCCGTCGTGAACGTGAATCGCACGAGGCATTATACGCCGCGACAGGAGTCGTCGTTGACATGGGCGAACCAACCGCGCGCTGCCGCGGTCCCCTTCATGGCGGCTCCGCTCGGCGGTTGATTCGCCCCTACGGGACGGCGGCTGGCGCGCGATCGTAGGCCCTGCGGGCCGAACAGATCAATCCCGGGCCTTCAGGCCGAACGGCCCGCCATGGGGATGAACATCGCCCGCCTTGATTTCGACACGGCGCTTCGCGCCGGCTCAATCACCGGCGGGCTTCGAGCGCACCTGTCGTAGGGGCGTATCAGCCGGACGACCAGCGTCGCAATCACACGGACCGAGGCCCCAACCGGCTGGTACGCCCATGTCTCCGACGCATCCGAGGGCGTCACAGTTGTCCTGGCGATCATGCGGGACATGGGCGAACCAACTGCGCGCTGCCGCATCCCGCTTCACGACGGTGCCGCTCGGCGGTTGATTCGCCCCTACGGGACGGCGGCTGGCGCGCGCCATGGCGAAGAACCGACCTCGACGTCATCGCGAGCGAAGCGACGCGATCTCGAGCAGTCAACGCTGCGCGGGCATGGCGATTGGGGACCGGGCAGGCCAGACGTCCGAGCCTGCTCGACTGCTATCGGCGTCGCTTGATGGACAGGGCAACGTCTTCGGCGTATGCGGGCAATGTCAGGCGCGCTTCACCGCCCCCATGGTTCAGTGTCTGCGAAGCTGCCACCGATCCGTTGATCGTGTCGAGCCACTGAACGGCGTATCGGCCCTTCGGGAGCGCAAGCGTCATCTCTCCCGTGGCCTTGCCGAACAGGTAGATCGCGTACTGTTGCCCATCCTCCGACAGTACCCGTGCGCGCACGCCCTTGGGAACCGCCCGAACCGTTGCAGCGTCCGGGCGCATGCGCACGAACGCAAAGCCATGGATGAAGTCGTTCAGAATGCGCATCTGCTTGCGGAATGCCGCATTGCCGCCGCCGGGCTGAGTGGGAGGATACTGGAACGTGCCGTCCTCATGCCCCGCCACGAACGAGTAGTCCAGATGGCTGAAGAGCGCTCCCCCGGCAAGGATGAACTCCCACGCTTCCATCCGATAGTGCGTGTCGCCGGTGCCTTTGAAGCCGGTCTCGTTGTCGCCGATGGGCCGACCAAGATGGTAGTTGACGGCGACAGCATTCGGGGGACTCGCGTAGTGGAAGTTCAGGATCGAGACATCAGGGTGAAGATTCTGGACCTCTGCCGAGCCGTTGGCGATGTTCAGCGAGATGAGATGCTTGCGGGGCAGTTTGCGCTCGGTTTCGACGATCACATCCACCATGCGCCGCTGCCAGTCCATGGTGACGCCGCCGAAATAGGGCTCGTTGCAGATCTCGTAGTAGAGGTTGTCGAAATCGTTGAGCTCGGCAACGATCTTGCGCACGACGGCTTCGTGATAGAGCAGGAGACCGCCGTTCCGGTCCAGGGTGTAGACGTCGGTCCGCGTCACGCGGCCCACGCCGTTGACGTTGTTGGCCGCGTTCATAGGACTCAGACGCCACATCTCATCGCCGTAGAACGGGCAGTAAAGGTTCATCTCGACAACGACTCCACGGCGTGAAGCCTGGGTCATGAAGTCCCTGAGCCGGGCGAAATAGGCCGGATCGAAGCGCGACAGGTCGAACTTGTTGCCTCCGTTGGCGTAGCCCGCCTGATCGGACCGAGCCCACGGCGTGATGTAGCGATGGGGCGCCGGCGCCAGCGTGTTGCGAGCAATGCTGAAGGCGCCGTACTGCTCGCAGTAGACGCCGCTAAAGGTGCGCGTGTGGCGCAGACCGTCACGGCTCAGCGTTTCGAGATAGCGCACGTAGTCGAAATCGAGATTGAGCACGGCGCCGTAATGCTCGCCGGAGCCGATGATGATCGTCGGTTTGCCCCGGAACAGGAAGTAATGCGGGTTGTCGGGATGCAGGCGCAGGGGCGGGCTCGCCGCCTCAACCGTTGCGGCACAGGCGACGGCTATGGTCGCCATGAAGACCAGAACGGTCATGGACGATACCTCCCGTTTTCCTCGCTCACGCCCGGCAACCCGCCTTCACGCTTGTCCCTCTTGCTCAGTTCCAATCGGCCTACTTGCCGGTCTTCGGCTTCGCAGGCGGCTTCGCAGGCGGCTTGGTCTGTGAAGATTCCTTCGGCTTTGGCTTGGCGCGCTCGGCCGCGACTTCAACAGCCCGAACCTTGGCCTGTTCGACCAGCGCCTTGACGACGGCGGCAGGCAGCACGAACGAGCCCATGGGCGATCCGCCGCCGCCACCAAGCATGCGCATCACCATGGTCATACCAATGCCTTCGCTGTCGCCCTGCTCCTTGACGCCAGACGGGATGGTTGTCAGCACGCCGATGACATCGCCTGTCATACCGAACACCGGAAGACCGAACGTGGAGACATCGCCCTCGAGCATCCACGCGGTGCGGGGTTTGGCGATCTCGCCGTTGACCCGGGCCGTCTGGAAGAACGGCGCGTAGTCATAGCCCCGCCCAAGGCGGTTGACCTGCGCGACCTTCTGGCCTACGAGCGCCGATGTCCCCATGCCGAAATCCACGAATGGAAGCGTGCGATCACCCAATCCTTCCATCTTGATGAAAGCGAGATCGAGATTCGTGTCGGTCGCGGCGAGGAAGCCGTCGTATTCCTTCTCCTCGTTGCCGACGACGATCTTGAGTGACGTTGGGGTAGCCTTGAGCCCCATCTCGCCCTGCATCTCGGCCGGCATCCCCATCATCTCCATGGCACGCATGGGCGAGAACGGCGTGTTGGAGATCATCACCAGCCCGTCCGGCGATACGAGCGCGCCGGTCAGGTTGATCCGGGATTCCTGAGCCTGGCCTCCCATCCTGCTCTCTGTCTTCAGGACGGCCTTCACCGTGACGATGGCGGGAGCGTACTTGGTGATCAACCCATCGAGTTGCGCCATCTCGTCCTGAGCATGGGCGCTCGACAGAACGAGCAAGAACATGCTGCATGCGGCAACGATCGTTCGCATGGCCGGTACCTCTCCTGTGATGTGGTGGCTTGTCATTGCGCCTGATCCCTCTTGCTTCGGCTCTGGTCTCTTAGCCGCCTATTCGTGTCCAGTCCGGTTCGATGAACACGAAATGCGTGCGGAAGCCCCGCTGGACGAAGCACGCGATGACTCTGGGCTTGGCTTCCATGAGCCCTTCCAGCACCGTCTCGAAAGCTCGAATGTCGGCAACGGGCTTGCCGTCCACCGTGATCAGGATGTCGTCGGCTCTCAGCCCGGCCATGTCGGCCCAGCCGCCGGGCGTGACCGACGAGATCAGCAGACCCTGAACGCCTCGGAAGCGACGCGATTCCATGCGGTCCATGGGGGTGATCTCCCTGACGGCGAACTCCAGTTCCCGCTGCTTCGCGGTCCTGGCCTTGGATGCCGATCTGGGAGTGGGTTCCAGCGCCACCGTGAGCGTCTCGGGTTTGCCGGCGCGCAACAAGCCCAGCTTGGCCTGATCACCCAGCGAGAGGTTCTCGACCGCTCGCACGAGGTCCTCGGAATCCTGCGATCTGCTGGCGCGCAGCGACTGGCCGTTGAGCGAGATGATGATATCGCCCGGCTGGAGGCCGGCTTTGGCGGCTTGCGTCCCTTCGTAGACCTGCGTGATCCGGTGGCCGCCGGGCTGCGAGAGGCCCAGCGCACGCGCGACATCGGCGGTGACGACCTGGCTCTTAACGCCCAGCCATGGCTTGGGAAGCTCGGTGTCAATGTCCGCCTCAGAATCGTCGGTGGGCTTGACGGACGTGACGATGATCTCGCCGCGGCGTCGGAACACGACCCCGACGCCATCTTCGGGCACCTCGGCAACGGCCTTGCCGAACTCCGCTAGGTCGGATACCGGTTTGCCTCCGACAGAGACGATCATGTCGCCGGCCTGTATGGGGGGGCGAGCCGCTTCGAACGGGTAACCGGGCCTGACGCCGGTCACGCGCACTCCCTTGCGCATCGGAAGACGCTGCAGCAATGCCCGCACAGCCGTGATCTCCTCAACCGTCGCCCCGACGGTTCGGAACTCTTCCTCTTCGCCCTTGATGGGTTCCATTGTGGTCGGCGTCACCGTGATCTTCTCGGTCTTGCCGCCCCGCTCAATGAGCGTCTCGATGGGCTTGCCGGGTTCGAGGGCTGCGATGCGCTGATAGACGACGGGCACCTCCTCGAAATGGCGGACATTCGTGGCCTCGCCGTTCACGGATAGGAGGATATCGCCCGGCTTGAGGCCTGCCTTCGCTGCGGCGGATTCGGGGTCTACCGACGCGATGAGCGCTCCCTGATCCCTCTGGAGCTTGCGTACCGGCAGCACCGTGAGGCCCAACCATGCCCGCCGCACCGAGCCGCGTTCGAGCGCCTGACGGAGGACATCGCGAGCTATGTTGGACGGTATGGCGAATCCGATGCCGCCGCCGTAGCGCAGCTCGTTGATGCCGACCACCTCGCCCGCGAGGTTCACGAGCGGTCCGCCGGAGTTGCCGGGGGCGATGGTGGCATCATGCTGGATCCACCGGGTGAACACGCCGGTGGTTTCTCCCTCGTCGAGCTGCATTTCCTCGATGTCGTTGGCTGTCTCGTTGACGAACACGCGCTTGGGATTCGAGACAACGCCGAGGGTGAGCGAAGAGGCCAGCATCAGCGGATTGCCCATGGCCAGCACATAGTCGCCGATCTGCAGCGTGTCGGAGTCGCCGAGCGTCGCATGGGGCAACGGCTTCGCCGGATCTGCCCGCTTGTTGAGCGCCAGTTTGAGCACGCTCAAGTCCGTGAGCGGATCGTGCACCACCACCGACGCCTCGATGGTCTCTCCGTCGGGCAGCGTGCACTCGATGCGGGTCGTGCGCCCCGCCACGTGATAGTTCGTCAGCACATGACCCTCGGCGGTGACGATGACTCCGCTGCCCGCCGACGGCGCGCGGAGCGCGCGTCCTTCCGAGAAGTAACGGGTGACGACTGTGATGTTGACGAGCGCAGGATACACACGCTCGCGAGCCCTGGCGATGTCGGCGCGCAGGGCATCGGGAGGCGACTGGCCGGCACAGGGGACGGCCAAGAGTGCGGCAAGGACCAGCCAGACGAATGCGCGCATGCGGTGCGCTACCTCCGATCCAGAGTGGCGATATGGTACCACTACGGACATTCAGCCGCGAGATGATGCGCCGGATCGCCGTGCTGTCGCATGACCTACGGCGGCATCACGGCGAGGGTCTGGATGGAGCGGGCGATGCCATAGTCCGCCATGAGCGTGACATCGTCGAAGTCGGCCATGTCCTGGTTGCCGATGGCGGTACCGTTGTAGGCGCAGTAGACGCCGCCGTCGGTGGTCGAGTGATCGGAGGCCCATGTCGTTGCCAGCACGATGTCGCCCCGGTACCATGCTGCGGCGATCCCGCTGCGCGTGTTGGTCCACTCGTCATAGTATCGCCAGAGCATCCAGCCCTCGTTGTGGTCCTTGACGCCGATGGTTCGCGCGATGTAGAGGCCAGTGGGCGTGTTGGAAGGGGCCGAGACGCCGGCAGCGATCCATATGACCCGCCCGTCGGGCCCGGCGTCGCGGCTTGTATCGAAGATGAGATTGGGGCGTTTGTTGCCTGCCCATCCTGACTTCTCGCCGCCGAGGAACACGCAGGAGACCTCGCTGAAGCCCCGCTCGGGATCGCCCGTCAGTCGTCGGAGCTGCCAGCGGTAGGGTTGCCTGTTCAGTTCCGATCCGGTGCCAAGCAGCAGCTCCTTGCGGCGCGTATCGTAGGCGGAGCCGGGCGTGATGGTGCTCTTGATGCCGAAGTCCTTCATCGGGCCGACCCGCGTTCCCCGCACCGTGCAGTACCGGATGTTCTCGGCGGAACTTCGATAGAGCAGCAGCAGGATCGTGCCGCGCAGGTTGACGGCTCCGATAGAGCATCCGGCGGTGTCCGGAATCGTCACGGAATCGCCGAGCCGGTCGGGTGAGCCGTATCTATATCGAACGCCCACTTTGGTCGGATAGAAAACGTAGAATGTGCGGCCGTCGCTGACCGCCGCAGGATCGCCGGTGGTATGCATGCCGAGGTCGGCTTTCGGGGTCCATGCCCGTTTGCCGAGGTAGCGCTGGATGACGAGCTTCGCCGACTCGGGCCGCGGCGCTTTGGGGTCGAGCGCGTCGCGATCAGCGGTGACCATGTAGAGGCTACCACGGTGGACAACGAGCGACGCCTGGTAGTCCGTCATGAGCTCGCATGGGCCGGGAGCGCCGATGGGCTTCGTGCCGCTGGGCTGGAGCCGCTCGCCTCCGTTGACGCTGTAGCCGTAGGTGATGTTGGCGCGAATGCGGCGATCTGTGAATGCGCCCGACCACCCCCAGTCCACGTAGGTGGCATGGGATCCGGCGGCCTGAATCCGAAAGCGATAGGGCGGCCCAGCGAGGAACTTGAGCTTCTCGATGGGGCGGGGAAGTTTGCCCGGGAGCCGCGACTCGTTGAGGATGATGTCGGCAAGCTCGCCGCGGCTGAAATGGATGCGTGCCGGGTCGCCGTCGAACTGGTAGCTGTAGCTGTAGTTCATGAGGCTCGTGTAGGTGGGCGACCAGGCGGGCCATTTGCCGGTGTGCGACAGGCCGAGCTGGTGACCGAACTCGTGGGCCCACGATGCCATGCCGCCCGATCCGGCATCGGCGAGCTGGCCCGATTGGCCTCCGCCGCCGAGGCCGGGCACCAGCATCCAGTGGAACACGCCGATCTTGTCCTTCGGGAAGGTTTCAGCGGCGAGCTGAGGCCAGCCCTTGCCCGCTGCCGCCTTGGTATCGACAGCGGGAAGCATCGTTACGGCGTGAATGCGGAAGCCCTGAGAGCCGTCGCGGTTGCGGTAGGGGAGATCCTCGAACAGCGGCGCAACCTTGTCCTTCATGAGCTTCTCCATCTGGTCAACGGGCACCGTGTCGTACGGCAGGTTTAGGACGAACACATCCTTGCGCAACGGCGATGCGCCCATGGCCTTCAGGTCAAACCCTCGGAATCCGTGGACCTCCCATCCGTCGGGAAGGCCGTCGTAGTCGGTGTCCCGATCCAGAGGGTCCGAGCCCAGAGATGCCTCTTCCGCGTCGTTCAGCCCGTCACGGTCCTTGTCGGCATCGCTCGCCAGATAGCTGACATAGACGGCGCAGTCGGCTTCCTTGCTGCCGTAGTAGTCGGGGCCCTGATGCTGGACCACGACGTCGCATCGGCCCTTGCCGGTCACATCCGCCAGCATGGCGATCACAGGCTTCCGGAAGCGCTCCCATCCCGCGATTCGTACGCGCGATCGGAAAGCAGGGGCGAGGGCCACCTCGCCGTTGATCAGCACGTCGTCCTCGCCGTCACCGTTGACGTCACCCATGGCCAGCGCGCTCTGGCCGCGAGACGCCGGAAGACGGCGCATGACGCTGCCGGCGGGTCCCACGAGTACAACCGCGCTGCCGGTATGCAGGGCGATGGCGGCCTGGCCGCCGACCTGGCCGCTTGCCGCTCCGACGACGCGCTTCACGGCCCGGAATGTCGCCACGGGCTGCCCGGTGGGCCCAAGCGCGGTTACGTGTCCGTCCGAGGCGACGACGGCGAGACGGTCCCGATCGTCGCCGCCAGCCATGCGCAGCAGCCATGCGCGCTGGCCGATTTCGCTCACGGTCGCGACCGACCTGGGGGCCTGGACCTTGCCGTCGCCCCTGCCCTGAGCGATCCAGACCTGCCCGCCGGCGCCCAGCATGGCGAGATCCGTTGTGTTGCCCGCGAAGCGTCCCGTCGCCATGCCGACGATCCTATCCGGCAGGTCGGAGATCAACCGCTCGCCGCGCATCGGTTTCCATCCCCTGCCGTTCAGCGAGATGTCCACGAACCTGTCCTCCGGCGTAGCGTAGAGGAAATCAACATAGCCGTCGGCATTCATGTCCGCCAGATGCGGCATCCTGGGCGGGGCCACCCATCCGCCGAACAGCCACGTGTAGGGCCTGCAGAAGCCGAGCCCGGCAGTCGGTTCGGCCGCGACGGCCTGCACAGGGAGATGCATGAACAGCGCGAGTGCGATGAGAGCGAGATGCCGAGGGTGACACCCGGCGCCTTTGCGGTGGGGCCTGACAATGCAGCTAACCATGTTGGCGCTTGTTGTGGTCATGAGTGCGAATCTACCCCACATGGTTTGGGAGCTGGTTCGAGATTTCCCAAGGAAAGCTCTTGACAACGTTAACGCTAACGCGTACACTGAAGTGTACTGCGTTAACGCTAACGTGCGCGGGCTGTGCCATGAAAGTGACCCTCGACGAGATCGCTCAGGCGCTGAATGTGTCGGCCATGACTGTCTCGCGCGCTCTCCGCGGAGCGTCCGGAGTCAGTGCGGAGACGAGCGCGCGCGTACGAGAGTATGCGCGCAAGGTGAACTACAGGCCCAACCTCGCGGCGCGGGCTCTCGCCGCCAAACGTGCCAGCGTCCTCGGCGCGATCATCCCGAATCTGCGCCATTCGTTCTGGCTTGAGATGGTGATGGGTGTTGAGCAAGTGGCGCACGAGTCCGGCTACCACGTCTTCCTCTCCCACTCAGCCGATGATCCGGTGGTGGAGCGCGAGGAGATGTGGACGCTCGTGGGTCGGCGCGTCGCAGCGGTGCTGATCGCTTCGTGCGACCCCGACGGCAACGCAGATACCATTCGCGATCTCGTGGACGAAGGCGTCCATGTGCTGATGTTCGACAGGCACGGACGCGACCCCATCGTTCCGGGCGTGTATGCCGACGATGTCGGAGGCGCCGCACGGGCGACCGAGCATCTCGTCTCGCTGGGCTACCGCCGCATCGCCCATCTGGCCGGCGACCTCAAGTTCTCGCCCGCGCGGGCTCGACTGAGCGGTTACCAGCAGAAACTCGCCGAGTACGGTCTCGATCCGATCGTCCAGGAGGCAGGCTTCGGCGAAGAGAATGGCTACCTGGGCATGCAGGCGTTGCTTCGGCGCGCGCGCGTGGATGCCGTTTTCGTCTCCCATGATCCATCTGCTATCGGGGCGCTTCAGGCCGCCCTGAACAGCGGACTTCGAGTGCCTGAGGATGTCGCCCTTGTCGGCTTCGGCAACATGGACTGCGCCGCCCACGTCGCCGTGCCGCTGACCACCGTCGACCAGCCAAGAACCGATCTTGGCCACGCCCTGGCGCGTCTGGCATTGAGGATCATTGCCGGCGACGCCGATCCATCCACCACGGTAGTGCTGCCGACTGGGTTCGTCGTCCGCAAGTCGTGTGGCGCGCACCTTCGCGGGCGCACTCCGTGATTCATCGCACCAAGTGAAAGGGAGGGTGCTTCAATGCAGCGCAAAGGCTTCACGCTCATCGAACTGCTGGTGGTGATCGCGATCATTGCGATCCTTGCGGCGATCCTGTTCCCGGTCTTCGCTCAGGCGAGGACCAAGGCCC
This sequence comes from Chthonomonadales bacterium, assembly GCA_012517255.1. Classification (GTDB taxonomy): domain Bacteria; phylum Armatimonadota; class Chthonomonadetes; order Chthonomonadales; family CAJBBX01; genus JAAYVH01. The sequence goes on along the minus strand of JAAYVH010000287.1, from coordinate 2,083 downwards.
GGCAGGCCTCTGACCTCAGCAACCAGAAGCAGATGGCTCTGGCGGTCCTGATGTATGTAGATGACTACGATCAGGTCATGTGTTCGGCGGGAATGTATGCGGCGGACACCTACTACTACACCTGGCAGTACTCGATCCACCCGTACATCAAGAACAACCAGTTGTTCCGTTCGCCACAGTACGCGTTCCGCTGGACAGATGCGGATTTCCCCACATGGGCCTGGGCGCTAATGGCGGGCACGATCACCGTGAACACCGGTTCGGGCTACTACATGGACGTGTCCTACGGAATCAACAATACGGATGACTGGGCATGGCAGAACACGTGCGGAGGCATCTTGCAGGGCTGGTTGGATGGCTCCAACGGGTTCGGGCACGGAGGGCCGGCGAGCCCGCCATGGAAGCCCACCGGAGTGGCTTCGATCGCTTTGCCCGCGGAGACTGTGCTGTTGACCAACGCCAAGTTCCCGGATCTATGGGCGGCTTCGGACCACGACATACTGGTCAACGGAGCGCTGCCCTGCGGGTTCACTCCTGTCGGCTACTTCTCGTGGGATTCTACGGATCCGAACGTCATCGGGGCTTTCAATGGGCAGATCAATGTTGCGTACTGCGATGGCCACGTGAAGTCGCGGCGGATCTTCGCTTCGTGTCCGAACGAGTGGACGGTTCAGGACGACGCTGCCGTGGATCCGTTGCCCCAGTGCAGGAAGTGACGCGGAAGCCGCGAAAGGAGCCGCGGGAACAATGAAGACCCAGGTTCATCCCGCAGTGGCCGTCGTCATCGTGGTGATCGTGATCGCGGTCATCGGCGCACTTGGGTACAGGCTCTTTGCATCGAAGCAGGTGGACACATCTCAGAGCATGTCTCCTGAGCTGCGCGCCAAGATCCTTAAGGCCTATGGCGCCGGCCAGCAGAGACCGGCCAGCCGGCCGTAATGCGCCACTCCCGGCGCTGCATGCAGTCTCGCGGCGGCGCCGGGATCACCTATGGGCGGGTGCATGCATCGTTCCTGACCGTGCCAAATAGAGACCGGATGAGCTGGTCATGAAGGAACTGCGGTCGGGGCGCGCCATAGCGATCGGAGCGCTGGGTGTGGCGCTGCTCTGCGCTGTAACCCCCTACAACGACCTCAGGCTCCAGAACACCTTCCTGTACGGTAACCACCTTCCCATAGGCGGATTGTGCCTGTTCGCCGTGCTTGCGCTGGTGGTCAACGTATGGCTCATGCGTCGGCGACCGCGCGCGGCGTTCTCCAACGGCGAGTTGCTGCTCATCTGGATCATGTTCACGTGCGGCGCTGGCCTTGCATCGTCGGGTCTGTGGCGGTATCTGGCCCCCATGGTGGTGGCCCCGGCCTACTTCGCCGATAGCGGCAGGCGGTGGCTTGATCTCTTTCGAGATGCGCCGGACTGGCTAATCCTGACGAATCAGCCCGGCAGTCCTCTTGCCCTGTGGTTCTACCACGGCCTGCCGCCGGGCCAGACGATCCCATGGATGGCATGGTTGCGGGTCACCGCTGCCTGGGGAGCGGCATTTGCATGCATGGCGGCATTTTCGATGGGGACGTCCGCCATTCTGTGTGGACACTGGCTCCGACGGGAGCGTCTATCCTTCCCCCTCGCGCAGCTTCCGATGCACATTGTCCGCGAATCCGGCTCGCCGCGGGGACTGATCGGCAACCGCGGATTCTGGGCGGGGGTGCTGACAGTGGTGGTGTGCCATGCCATCAGTACTGCGCATCACTTCGTACCCAGCGTGCCGGACCTCGCGCACCGCTTCGATATCAGCGGCTGGCAACAGGTGCCTCCGTGGTCGGCTCTGGGACTGCCGGTTCTCGAAATCTACTTTGCGGTGATCGGAGCCGTGTTTCTCATCCCGGCGGATGTATCGCTGTCACTATGGCTGACATACATCGTGCTGCATCTCGTTAGGGTTCTGCGATTCTCGCTGGGCTATGACCCCCTGCATCTGGGTCCGCTGAGCCACGAGGGGGCCATGGGTGTCGGCGCTATGCTGGTATGGGCGCCCTGGTTGCTGTGGCTCGCGAGACCCCAAGCCAGACGTCACTCGGAGCAGGAT
>JAAYVH010000286.1 GCA_012517255.1 Chthonomonadales bacterium | reverse complement strand
GGTAGAGCGGCTGCCGGCAGTAGCCGGTCGAGTACCAGTCGGCCGTCCACGAGAACATCAGTTCGTGGCGCCAACTGACCGTGCTCGGCAGCGGCCCGACGGTGAACGTCTGCGTGAACGTGCCGCCGGGAGGGATGACCGCGCCGAACGACATGGGCGCCATGGGGATCGTCTGGCCGTTCCGCGTCAGCGGGTCCATGAAGAAGGTCCCCACGAACCAGTTCGGCGCGTAGCTGGGACGCCAGAAGGTGATGGCCACCCGGATGTACGATGGAGTGCCCTCGCGGGTCCGGAGCGCCGCAGTTGGGATCCCAATCGCCGGGCCGAGGTCCACCTCGGTGTAGAAGGTCGTGTTGGGCAAATCCACGCCAACGTTGTTCTTGCACGGCACGTGCCCCGGTCCCGTTACCTCGATCTTCTGGATGTGACTGAACGGCAGAGGCGGAGGGGGCGGAGGCGGCTGAGCGTGCCCGAGGGCGCCGAGCGACAGGGCGACGACGAGGCAGACACAGGTCAGGAAGTGCGGCGGCGTGTCAGACGAGCGAACATATGGGGGGGTACACCCCCTTCGACGCGCACGGCGCGCCGGGTCAACCACAGACCGGCCATGTGATCCTCCTTTCGTTCAGCCGGCAGACTCAGATGGAACGGACCCCGGTGACGACCCGTCGGGGCCAGGAGACGACCAAGGCCATCATACGCCGGGTCGGAAGACAGGTCAAGGGCCACCCGACGCGCGGGTAGTGCATGCATAGCGTGTGTAACTCGGTTAGGAGGGGGTCCAGGCGCGAGCTACTCCTTCGAGTGTACGTACTTGATCACGTCGCAGTCCTCGATGGTGATGAGCCCTTCCGTCACCATCTCGTCGAGCAGCGGAACGAAGCGCTCGATGCGCTCGGGCAGGTCCACGATCTCGATCACCATCGGCAGGTCTTCCGACAATCTCAGGATGGAAGCGGTGTGGATGCGGGAGTTGGCGCCGTAGCCCTCGACGCCGCGCAGTACCGTGGCGCCGGCCATGCCCTCGCGGCGCGCGCGCTCAACGATGGCGGTGTGCAGCGCCTGACCGTGCCACCAGTCCGACTCGCCGATGCAGACCCTGAGCGTCCTGGCGGGTCCGCTGATCTTCATGGATCGTTCTCTCCCAAGCGTCGCGAAAGGCGACGGCCGTAGGCTGTCGGGATTGCTTCGCTTCGCTCGCAATGACGTGTGAGCGCCGCGCGAAGCGGCCTGAAGGGCCGCCAGTGTTCAGCCCGGCCTGCAGGACCGGGTATGGCAGCGTCGCGTCCCATCACCACGAACGCCCTGCACACCCCACGGCATCGCGAGCGCAGCGAAGCGATCCCGAACAGCTCACGCCGATCGGCATATCGGTATCGCCAGATGATATATCCGAAAGCCCTCGGGATTGTCCGTTACGGATCCGTATGGACTTCGCTTCGCTCGCGTGGACGTTGGGTACCCGAAGCGATTGGCATCGGCCCTTGCGGCGATGATCGCGGCTGCCGAGCAACCGAGTGTCAATGCAGCAAGGACAGACGGTTCAGGCGCGCCAGGTAGGGGCGATCAATCAATCGGCCGGTCACTTCCCCTTCGGCTTCTTGCCTCCTCTGGTCTTCGACTGGGACTTCCTCCACTGATCGTCGCCGTAGCCGAGGTACCTGAGACGCTCCAAGCAACCGAGAGCCAGTCGCTCGGCCATCAGCAGGTCGTCGTGGGTGATCTCACTCCACACAGGCTGCCCGTCGGATCCGGCGGAGACGAGGCGCATCAATCGGACAGACACTTTCGTGCGCCCGTCTCTCAGGACCAGGCCATACGTGCCGCGAGCCGTGCGCCGGCCCGGTTTCGTGGTCTGCCAGGACTGTGGTGCGATCCGTGCGCCGCTGGGATTGCCTGTGGGGAAGTCGCCGGTCGGCGTCTCGATTGATCGTCGCGCCAGCTCGTCCATCGCCGAAGCTGTTGTCGTAACGGCAACCGACACGCGAACCAGGAGCCCGTCGGATTCCCGTGTCACGTAGCAGCTCGCGCTTTTGTACTGTCCGACAGCGGCGCCGCGGTAGTGCGGGCGGACAGGGCCGCCGGAGCGCTGCGTCGGCGGCAGTTTGGCGGCGAAGCCACGCAACTCGGTCTGCCTCGGAAGGACGGTGATCAAGTCCAGCCTATCCAACTCGCTGTCCTGCCGCGTGTAGCCGGGCATCACCGTGAAGGCCGCCATCAGCGCCGTGATCGTCATCGTCACTGGTCTCATGTCTCCCCTCCTCTCTCACTCGACCGAGGGAACATATAGGCCGAACACCAGCAGAGGCGCAGACGGAATGGGGTCCGCCACAAGCCCACGCGTGGTCGTCGGACTCACCCCGGTCTGCCAGTAGCCGGCAAGCGACCAGTTGAACGGCGGGTTCCGGTAGCCGTTGCGGGGCCGGCTGTAGGGGCGATTCATGAATCGCCCCTACGAACGACCGGTCACTTCCCCTTCGGCTTCTTGCCTCCTCTGGTCTTCGACTGCCCCTTCTTCTCCGGCTCGTCGCCGTAGCCCATCTTCTTCAGCCGCTCGACACAACCGATCGCCACGTCCTCGGCCCAGCGCAGATCGGCTTCGGAGAAGATGGGGTGGACGGGCTTGCCGGCGCCGGGAGTGATCCTGTGCATCAGGTCAACGGTTATGATGGCCCGTCCGAGACGGCACCCAAAGGTGTACGCACCTCTGGGAGGGCCGCCGCGATGGTATCTGGAGTGCCAGGTCTGATTGCCCACTTGCCTTCCGGAGCGCGTCCCTGAAGGCATCGTCCCGGGCAGACCCATCATGTCGGTAGCTGCTTGCTTCCTGAGCATTTCCACCTCAACGCTGTCTTTGCCGATCCGAACGGTTGCGTGCATGGCAAGCCCGTCGGCCTCCCGGACGGCGCGCAACATCGCATTGCCGGCGAACGACGTATGGTGGAACTCCCCAAAACCCGTCAGGTCCTTCGGCTGCGGGAGGGCTTGGCGCGCATCACGTTGGGCGTCCGTTTCCTGGGCTCGGGCGGCACCGAGTGCAACGAGTAGGCAGACGGCCAGCATCGCTACCGGGACGACCATACCTCCTCGATGCTGATAGGTAGGCATCGCAGTTTCTCCTCTTGCTTCGGTCAGATCACGTTCGGGACGTATGGCGCCGAGACAGGGAGCGGAGCGTTCGGCGTGGGTGTGTCCACTACTCCGTAGTGCTGTCCGCCCCCACCGATGGTCTGCCACGTCCCGGTCCACGGCCAGTTGAACGGCGGGTTGGCGTAGCCGTTCCCGCTCAGGTCGGTCCACTGGGCCGCGCAGACGTCGTAGACGGTCCCGGAAGGGGAGAAGGCAAGCTGATGCCACGCCCACTGGAACGTATCATAGGTCCAGTACTGCGTCGGGTCGCTCCCGATCGGGCACAGTGGGTTCGACGTGAACACATCTCCGGGGCCAAGCGGATCGCCCTGGTGTTGCTGAACGGCGAACCCGAGGCCCTGCGAGTTCTGGCAGATCGTCAGGTAGTCGGACACGTCCACGCAGTTCCCGGACTGGTAGCCCGATGTCAGGAGGAAGTCCGCCAGACGGAACGTCGTGCCCACGGTCCAGTAGCTTCTAGTGCTCTCAGGATACGCGAACCTCTGGGCGAAGAACAGGCCCAGCGTCAGGTCGCGCGCGACGTCGCCTGCAGTGCTCTCGCCTTCGGCCCAACTGCAGGCATTGTCGAGGACCCCGAGCCACGGGCGGACCTGGGGGTAGACCGGAGTGTCGTACACGAGGTAGAGCGGCTGCCGGCAGTAGCCGGTCGAGTACCAGTCGGCCGTCCACGAGAACATCAGTTCGTGGCGCCAACTGACCGTGCTCGGCAGCGGCCCGACGGTGAACGTCTGCGTGAACGTGCCGCCGGGAGGGATGACCG